>JBFJNW010000010.1:0-9848 GCA_041617975.1 Saccharimonadales bacterium (SeqCode) | reverse complement strand
CACCAAAAAAACAAACAGTTGACTGCTGATTAGGTGACCTTGCATAGGAAAATAAACACCAAAACAAAAAGCAAGCGAATGCACCAAAACAAAAACAAACATCATCAACCAGTTCTATTAAACGAGGTACTGTCAGTTTTAAATCCTCAAGCAGGCGAATCATATCTTGACCTAACGGCCGGATACGGTGGACATGCAAAAGAGATATTAAAATTGACCAATGCTGCGTCAAATATGACACTTGTAGACCGTGATGCGAACGCACAGAAGGTATTACAGGAAGAATTTGGCAGTGAAGTAGAACGATTACACCTAACGTATGAAGAAGCTGCAAAGCAACTGATTGCTGAGGGTAAATTATATGATATGTTGTTGGCGGATATTGGAGTGTCGTCACCACACCTTAACAACGCTAGTCGTGGATTTAGTATTCAGGCTGATGGTCCTTTAGATATGCGTATGGACAATCGACAATCGCTCACAGCAGCGATTATCGCCAATACTTATACTAAAGAACAGTTAATGAAACTACTTCGGGAATACGGAGAAGAACCAAAAGCTGCGAGAATTGCAGAAGCAATTATCGATAACCGTCCAGTCGAAACTACATCACAATTAGCAAAAATAGTTGCTGCATGTTGGCCAGGGCGAAATAAAACTCATCCAGCCACAAGAACATTTCAAGCGCTTCGTATAGAAGTTAATGATGAACTTGGCATGCTAAAGCGATCATTGCCGCTATGGGCGCAATTAGTGCGACCTGGTGGGAGATTAGCTGTAATATCTTTTCACAGCCTAGAAGACAGAATAGTTAAACAATTCTTGTCTGAAATATCCGGAAATAGATACGATGCTACATTTCAGCTTTTGACCAAAAAGCCATTGACCGCAAGTAACGATGAATTAGTTTTCAATCCGCGAGCAAGAAGTGCTAAACTTCGGGCCGCAGTGAAAAAATAAAAAAGAAAGGGTACAGCTCATATGCCAATACAGGTAAAAAGCTCATCCCGCGCTTATAAGGTACGTGTACGCGTACTGCATTAAGCAACAAAAAGCTTCAGCGTAATTAAACCTGCGCTGAAGCACCATATCAAAATAAATAAAAACAAAAATATGACCTATTCAAGTTCAATTGCTCTCGGCCGGCAACGTTATGCTGGGAGGAATCAAAACATTACAAGTCAAAGGGTGAGCGAAAGAACACTTGGACCAGTTAGTAACACTGTGTTACTTATTGTACTTGCATGTGTGCTCGGTTTGATCTATCTTACGCAGGTGACCAAAACAAATGCGTTTGGCTATCAGATCAACGAGCTTCAATCTCAGCAATCTACACTTCAGACAGAACGAGATGAATTGCAAATTGCAGCAGCACGATTGCAGTCACTTGACCGAGTAGAGAATAGTGAAGTTGCAAAAGATTTGGTGACCGTAGCACCCAGCGAAACGATTCAACGTTAATTTGGGCACGATTATCACCTATGAATGTAACCCAAAGGCTTAGTTCATTGCAGAGAGCACGATTCGGCTATATCGTGCTATTGTTAGTTTTCTCGATTTTTATTATTCGCGCATTTTATATACAGGTCATCAAGCATGACAAATACATAAAATCTGCACTTATTACACAGCTCAAAGAATACGAAATTCCACCTGAAAGAGGTGTTATTGCAGCCATGAACGGCGATGAAGTTGTTCCAATTGTTTTAAACGAAATTAAATACACCATTTTTGCCGATCCACAGCATATTGAAGACGTTGACGCGACTGCCGTAAAACTCGCCGACATTTTAGGTGGAAGTTCCGATGATTATAAGGAAAAGCTTCAATACGAAACTCGTTATTCTATTCTTGCTAAAAAACAGGAATCAGAGACTAAGGATAAGATTTTGGATTTGGAGCTCAAAGGTATCGGTGCAAGAGAGGCAGTTCAACGTACTTACCCGCAAGGATTACTTGGCAGTCAGTTGTTAGGCTTTGTTAACGACGAAGGGCAGGGAAGATACGGTGTAGAAGAAGCAATTCAAAAGAGACTTGAAGGAACGCCAGGACAGGTAAAAGCTATTACTGATGCTCGCGGAATTCCATTAGCTGCAAACAAGGAAAATACATTAATTCCCGCAAAATCTGGCCAGAAAGCAGTATTAACAATTGATATTGGTATGCAACAACAGCTTGAAGCGTTAGTAAAAAAGGGGGTCGAAGCTTCAAAAGCTCCAACCGGCGGAGCGATAATAATGGAAGTTAAAACTGGCAAAGTAAAAGCCATTGCCAATTTTCCTACTTATGACCCAGCAAAATTTAACGAAGTAGATGCCGATAATCTTGGAGTTTTTGAAAACCGAATTGTAAGCTCACCTTTAGAGGTCGGGTCAATAATGAAGCCGTTAACAACCGCAGCAGCCTTGGATCAAGGAGTCATAAACCGGAATTCAAGCTACTACGATCCTTATCGTTATGTAATAGATAATGCAGTTATTACTAACGTTAGCGAAAGTGGCTCTGCTGGAGTAAAGACTATTGACGATATTCTTCAGCTTTCATTGAACACTGGCGCAACTTGGCTACTTATGCAAATGGGGGGTGGTGAGGTAAATCAACAGGCTAGGGAACGATGGCACGACTATATGACCAATCACTACATGTTTGGCAAAAAGACAGGTATCGAGCAAGGTTTTGAAGCAGCTGGTAATATTCCTGATCCAAATGAAGGCTATGGGCTAAATATTCAATATGCAAACACAGCCTTCGGGCAAGGAATGACCGCTACACCTCTACAGATGGCAGCCGCTTATGTCAGTGTATTTAATGGCGGAACTTACTATCGCCCTCAATTGGTTGAATATTACGAAAATCAAGATGGATCACGCGAAGAAGTTAAACCAGAAATAATTAATAGTCAGACCATTAAGCCTGAAGTCGGAAAAATAATAGCAGAACTTATGGAATACGTATTTTCGAGTAATCATAGAGTGTACGGTATGCCGGAGCTACGAGAAGGCTACAGAATTGGAAGTAAAACTGGAACTGCACAGATAGCAAACCCGGAAGGTGGATATTATGAAGATCGTGATAACGGAACTTTTATAGGTTATATAGGTGGTGATACACCTGAATACGTTGTTCTTGTAAGGGTTGATACACCTAAAGTAGCCGGTTATGCTGGGTCAAAAGCCGCAGGACCAATTTTTGTAGATATTGCTAACATGCTAATTGATAATTTTGGCATTTCACCGAGGACAAGGTGATGCATGTAGCGTATACTAGTCGGAGATATGATGAGTGATCTTTTAACATTGTCTATTGAGTCATCGACAGTAGTACGCATTTTGCTTTTAGCTTTCCTGAGCTTCTGTTTAAGTATGCTCATTACGCCAATTTATACTTCTATTGCTTATAGCAATAAATGGTGGAAGCAGCAGCGGGATGATTCTTGGTCAGGTGGCGCTGCAACTGTTTATAAAAAATTACATGCTGCCAAGCATCAAAGAAACATTCCAACCATGGCAGGGTTAATATTTGTTGCCGCTATAGCTATCGTGACTCTACTTAGTAATATGGAGCGAAGCCAGACTTGGCTGCCGCTTGCTGGTATGCTTGGATCGGGTTTGATTGGCTTAATTGATGATTGGATAAACATCAGAGGCAAAAAGGGCGGTATTGCTGGCCTGAGATCAAAAATTAAGTTTATTTTGCATAGCTTAGTCGCCGTAGTGGGTGGTTGGTGGTTGTTCTTTAAGTTGGACGTAACCAGTGTTCATGTGCCATGGATGGGTGAACTGCAAGTTGGAATATTAATGATTGCTATCTTTTGGCTAGTAGTTGTTGCAACCGCAAATGCCGTTAACATAACAGATGGTCTGGATGGGCTGGCGGGTGGTCTCTTGGTTTCTTCATTTTCTGCTTATGCGGTAATTTGTATATCTCAAGGTCAATTTGCCCTTGCTGGATTTTGCTTGACTGTTGTCGGGGCGTTACTTAGCTATACTTGGTTTAATATTTTTCCTGCAAGATTCTTTATGGGGGACGTCGGCTCATTTGCCCTAGGAACGGCTCTTGGAATAATTGCAGTACAAACTGACACAATCTTCATTTTGCCAGTCATAGGAGCTGTCTATGTGGCCGAAACAGGGTCTGTGATCGTTAATCGCACATCCAAAAAGTTACGTAAGGGCAAAAAGGTTTTCCAATCATCGCCAATTCATCATCACTTTGAGGCAATTGGTTGGCCAGAAACTAAAGTAACAATGCGATTTTGGATTCTTGGTCAGGTTTCTGCAGTAGCTGGATTATTACTTTATCTTCTTGGCACTGGTGTATGATGCGCAGCAGTAGACAACGCATAGTCTCCACGCAGCAAGGGCGAAAACATCGTCCGGATTATTTAATGATGCTAGTTGCAGCTTGCTTAATGGTTATTGGTTTAATTGTGGTATTTGCGATTAGCCCAGGTTTAAGTGCGCAACGTAACGTGAGTGCAAATTATTTTGTAAGCAAACAATTGATTGCGATAATCGGCGGTATAACTGTATTTCTTGTTGCCTCAAGAATACCAAGAGTACATTGGAAGCGTGCTATTAAGCCACTTATAATTTTTGCGATAATCGCTACGATCATAGCTCTAATATTACCTACAACGGCCGAATACCCAGCTCACCGTTGGATAAGAGTCGGTGGATTGTCGCTTCAAGTTGTTGAGATTATTAAATTCGCAATTTTACTAGGACTCTCTTTCTTTTTTGCTAAACGAATGCAAAACGGAACAATGGATGATAAAGAAGTTACTTTTAAACCGTTGATAATCTTACTTGGGATTTGCGGTGTTGTTGTGGCAGTCTTCCAGAGTGATTTAGGTTCTGCCGGGGTAATTGTTGCGATGATTGGATCCATGGCATTTGTAGCGGGATTGCCGCTATCTAGAATTGCATTAGTGTTAGCAGCGGTAGCAATTGGTACACTCTTGGCAGTTTCTACTAGTGCATATCGGCGCGAAAGGTTTGCAACTTATTTAAATCCAGAAAGTGATTGCCAAAACGAAGGCTATCAAGCCTGCCAAGCCCTAGTTGCAATTGGTTCTGGCGGTTTGTTTGGAAAAGGTTTTGACGGTGGCGTAGCTGGCTATGGCTATGTACCAGAATCCGCAAATGATTCAATTTTTGCTGTATATGGTGAAATGTTTGGCTTTGTCGGTGTGGCAATATTGATCGGACTATTTATGGCGTTATTTTCACGCCTCAAACACACCATGGAGCGCGCACCAGATGAACAGTCTAGATTATTGGTTGTTGGTGTTTTAGCATGGCTTGGATTCCAGTCTATTGTAAACATTGGAGCAATGATCGGATTATTGCCATTAAAAGGCATAACCTTACCATTTGTGAGCTATGGTGGGACGAGTATATTGTTTGTAAGTGCGGCGCTTGGACTGGTATTTCAGATTTCTAGATACACTAGCTTCACGGTAAAAGATGATTTTGAAGGTTCTAAAGGAGGACAAAATGCACATTCTGCTTACGGGCGGGGGCAGCGGGGGACACGTCACACCCCTGTTAGCCGTCGCGCATGAACTTACTCGCAAATATCCTGACATAGAACTTAGTTATATTGGTGAGAAAAATGGAAAATTTGGGCGTCTCATCGAAGATAGCAATCTGTTTAAAAATGTATCTTATATATCAGCAGGGAAGTTAAGGCGCTATCATGATGAGTCGATATTACAACGGTTATTAGATGTAAAAACAAATTTTTTGAACTTTATCGACGCTTTCAAAACTATTATAGGTTTATTCGAGGCAAGAAGTACTATTAAAAAACTTGCTCCTGATGCAGTTTTAGCCAAAGGTGGCTTTGTGTGTGTGCCAGTTGGGTTGGTTGCATCAAGACTAAATATACCCTATATGACGCATGATTCTGATGCTATTCCTGGACTTGCTAACCGTATAATTTCAAAGAAAGCTATACTAAACGCCACTGCACTTCCTAGCCATTACTACACCTACCCAGAAGAAAAGTCAGTTTATACCGGCATACCTGTAGCTGAAGAATTTTTATCAATTAATGAATATGATAAAGATAATTCAAGAAAGAATCTTGGCATTCCAAATGATGCTTTAGTAGTGCTCATTACTGGTGGCAGCCAAGGATCAACTAGAATTAACCTAGCCATTAGAACAATTATTATTAGACTATTAGATGAAAATGATAAATTGTATGTGGTGCATGCGGTTGGTGAAACAGATAAAGAACTTTACGACGGACTAAACACGGATAGAGTTATTTCTAAGCCGTTTTTCGATAACTTTTCGTCCGTTGTTAAGGCATCGGATGTTGTAATCACTAGGGCTGGAGCAAGTAGCATGGCGGAATTCGCAGCTTTAAGTAAGGCTTGCATTGTAATCCCAAGTCCGTTTTTGGCGGGAGGTCATCAATTAGAGAATGCTAAAGAGTTGGCAAAAGCTAAGTCTGTGGTAATTGTGAACGAATCGGATCTTACGCCAGACAGTGAGAAATTACTGCAAGAAATTTCTAAACTGTTAAAGAATAAGAAAGATAGAATTCAACTTGGCGAGAAACTTCACAGCTCTATTAAGCTCGACGCCTCAGAACATATTGCTGATTTACTTGTAAAAATAGCAAGCAAAGAAAGCTAAAAGTGAAAATCCCATTTAAAAAAAATAAAAGCGCCAAAGAAGAAGACACACGTCGATCTCCAGCAACTTATAGATACCATGCAGTCAGAATGCGTAGTTCGGATAAAACTGAACGTCGTCCTGGAGTGGAGTCTTTAATTAAAAACAATGCTCACGCTGATTCAAGAGATCGCTTTATAACAATATTTTTTATTGTAGCGATCACGATTATATTAGGATACATGCTTTGGTTAAATGCTCGCCCTAGAATCAGGATTGCATCAGACGCACGCCAAAGTGTTCTGCTGAAGGAAGAGAGCGAATATGAAAGTATTGTCAAAGACATAATCGATAATTCAATTTTGTCCCAAACAAAAATTACTATTAATACCTCTGACATTTCTAGACAAATAGAAGCAAAGTTGCCAGAGGTAGATGCTGCCGTGATAACCATTCCATTGTCCAGCCATAGACCTATAGTAGACATTATTGGTAAGTCACCAAAGCTGCTACTTATAAATAATGCAGAGACGTATGTAATTGATGACAATGGATACTCAATCAGCAAATTAAGTGAATTAACCCCAGATGCTTTAAACAAACTAGCTGGCTTACCAATTATTAAAGATGAAACTAATGTCCCGATAGAACTCGGCAATAGAACAATAACCTCTGAAACGAGTCTTTTTATTGAGCAGTTAGCCTACCAATATAAGCAGAAATCAGTTGCTATACAAGAGATGACGCTTCCAGCTAATAAACCAAATGAGATACGTGTTAAGAGTTCCACGGACAACTATTATGTTAAGTATGTAACCATCAGACCAGCAAGAGAGCAATTTGGTGCCTATCAAGCAGTTAGTAAACGCTTAACAGAGCAGGGCATTAGTCCTGTCGAGTATGTTGATGTTCGAGTCCAAGAAAAAGTTTATTACAAGTAAGCTAGTAATATTTTAAATAGCCAATAATTACAACATTGTTAAAAAACCGCCCTCTACCGCTGCGCTTCCCTATGTGTTCGTAATTTGTTCAGTATTAGTAAATTTACGTATATTATAAAAAAACTATACAAACATATAAAAGTGGGGGAATGTCAAAAAGTATATATTTAAAATAAAAACAGGGAAATGCAAATAAATAAAACAATGTCGCAAAAAAGCAAATGTTTTCACAAGTTGTTGTGGATAACTATGTAAACAACTAACTGAGCTTGTTTATAAGTATTACAGCATTGATGGAGTAGAAGTTATAAATAAGTAGCGTGTAACAAATATTTTTATAGTTTTAGGGTTTTCAACCAAAACACCCCTGCACTCAGGGGTATCAGTAATCAACTATTAAACTATGTATAGAGTCGCAAAATATACATTGTGCGACCTCATGTCTGTGTCTAGCTTTTGGTTGATTATCGTCCCCGCTCACTAAAATATTTACGAAAAATCTTAGATTTGTAAAAATTGTAGTTCTTGTTTCCCTATTGCAACTTATTCCTGCGATTTTAATATTCTTTGGTTCGTTACCCAATGTTATAAATTATAGACATTCATGACATTGTTGTTCGCAAAATGTTCGTTTTATGTATATTAAGATTTTATTGCACTAGAAAGCAGAAGTGCAGCTATGGAGCCTGGCTCTGCGCGTACCGCATGAATTGTTGGATAGGGATGGTTCCTGAATATTACTAAATCTCCTGGACCCTGCTCTATTTTGTTGAGGGGTTGAGATCTGCATAATGAATGCAGTTTTTGCATGCTGGCCCCATTCATTCGTTCTATTCCAGAATCCGCAACTTCTAAGCTGTGAATATTTGGGTTGTGGACCAAGAACGTACGACTTAAGTCGTATCGATCATCGATCCTGAGGCTCATGCCTAGACCTATGTATAACTGGCCGTCTACATGAGGGCTTAGGCCAGCTATTTTAACAGAAATAAATGGATAGTGTGTGTAATCTGAATTTTCAACTATATTATTTTCTGCTAACGTAAGAGCTAACCTGCCAATAGGATGGGTTGGGACATTCTTTAGTTTTCGTATAAAGGCCGCTTCAACACCTTCTAGCTCTTGCAAATCTTCATCGCTTAAATAGCCTCGTACTATTGCGGCGTCGAAATCCTTACCGTTATCTGCAAGAATAGTTCGAGACACCTCAGAAAGATTTGATGGATCACAAGT
Source organism: Saccharimonadales bacterium (SeqCode) (assembly GCA_041617975.1). GTDB lineage: Bacteria > Patescibacteriota > Saccharimonadia > Saccharimonadales > JAXHNE01 > JAXHNE01. Next base: position 1,045 of record JBFJNW010000010.1, on the reverse strand, counting down.
ATCGATTATTCTGTCTTTTTCCACGTAACTAATGCCGTAACAGTTTATAGCTGTTGTATGGCGTTTATTCGGCTAGAGAGTAAGTTGCTTTTGCAACGCGCTTAAACTGTTGCTTGCCTTGAAGATTAAGAAGGATTGTAGTCTCTTTAACCTTTCGGCTCTTTAGCACCTCACGTACGATGTCGTCGCGGTGCATCGGCTCGCCAGATTTAACTAACACATCTGCTATTACATCTGCAACCGTGCCTCTTGAGTAGCCCCATTCTTTAAGTGCGTATATACCGCGACCGATAAGCACAAAACGCTTGTCTTTGATCAGCTCATTGTGAATAGCTTGGGTTGTAACGTCTTTACGTTTAAAGTCGCTGTCTTTGATTGCTTCAGAAATTTCGTTAAAGTGCATGTGCTTTCCGGCGTCATGCAATATTACATAGATTTTATCCCTAATATTTTTAGGATTAACCATTGGCCACTTAATTAGACCCCATCTGTTATTTAGCGTTGCAAGCTTTTTGCTGACGCTAGCAAGTGCTGCTGCGTGATTATTATCTTCGTGACCAGCTGCTGCTGCAATTCGCTTGATTTCTGTTGGCTCACCAATCGCTTTTACAGAATCAATTATTTTCTTAACAAGTTCTTTGATTGATTTTTCGTCGTGGATTTCCTTGATAGCTACTGCGTGATGATAATGATCATTTTCTTCTAGATAGCTTAGTCTAGGGCATAACTGGCTTAAGAATGCGATTCTTGACTGCCCTATCTTGGTTTTGTCGTCAGAAATTTTATCTGTAAGGCTGCTAATTCGTGCAATATTGCCAAGTTCTTGGAGTTCTTTAATAAATCTCTGTTGCACGTCGTTAACATGAGGCAACTCCCCTTCACTTGCCTGAGCCTTTAGTCGTGCAACTATGGCCTTTTCAAGTTGTCGAACTCGTTCTCTAGTGATTCCAAGTAACTCCCCTATCTGCTCAAGAGTCTCTTTTCGATCAAATAATCCAAAGCGGCGTGAAATAATCTCGCGTTCTCTGTCACGGTCGATTGTGTT
>JBFJNW010000009.1:0-10487 GCA_041617975.1 Saccharimonadales bacterium (SeqCode) | reverse complement strand
GAGAAGATGAAGTTTGTGAATGTCATGAACTTTCACTTTGTGTCTTCGGGCTCAAGCAAGCTCAGTTGTAGCTAGACGATTTCCCCCGGGGAAGATTTTATGGCTGAATAAGTCAACTTCTTCCTCGGGGTTTTTGTCTCATCCCCTCCTAGCTAGTTTCTTGTCTAAAAATCTTATTTAATTCGAGACTTTATTTCTAAATAATTTTGAGGCTATTGGGATTGCGACAATTAATATTGCCGTACTCCAGGCAATTGCCAGCCAACCATGATTACCTATAGGCGTGCCGAGAATAAGCGCTCTTACGGCTTCTACGACTTGAGTTATCGGTTGATTTTCCGCAAAAGCCTTTAAGAATCTACCCATACCAGCCGTTGGCACAAACGCACTACTGGCGAACGTAAGCGGAAAGACTAGCACAAATGTAAGCCACTGCACGGCTTCAACACTTTTTGCTAGCACACCAATAATTGCTGATAGCCACGAGAAAGCAAAAGTAAACATCAACAATATCCCGATTATCTGCAGCCACTCAACAAAATTCGCCTCCGGCCTAAAGCCTATAGCAAAGCCGGCCAGCAACATAACAATTGTCGAAATTGTGTTTCTGAAAATATCAGACACAACATGTCCGTTTAGAACCGCCAAGTTAGACATAGGAAGCGACCTAAATCGATCAACAATGCCTTTTTTTAAGTCATTAGTAACCGCCAGCGCTGTAGTGGTTGAGCCAAAGGCCACAGTTTGGACTATTATCCCGGCCATTAAGAAGTTTATGTAGCTAACATCACCCGGCAATGCTTTTTCGATTGATGCTCCAAAGACAGATGCAAACAGTACCAAGAACATGATTGGTTGAAAGAAGGCGCCCAGTAATTGATCGGTGTTGCGTAAAATATGAGTGCTGCTACGTTTTATCATTATTAATGAATCATGCAGCATTAGGTACGGCTTTGATCGGTTTTCGAATTGCAATTTAGTAGCCATTATTCATCACCCCCATCTTTAGCTGGTTTGTCGGTAACAGCTAGAAACACATCATCAAGGGTGGGTTTGTGAATATCCATGCCGATTATTTCAACTTTATGCTTAGCTAATTTATCTAAAATTTGACGTACATCATCGCCGCTACTTTTAATTGGTAGTGAAAGTTGTAGCTGATCCTCATCGATGATGATGTTTTTGACGGACAATGCATTTTTGGCTTTCAAGAGATATGATTTGGATTTGAACGAAATGATCAACCTGTCCTTGCCAACTTTACTTTTAAGTTCTTTGGCACTTCCCTCTGCAATAATTTTTCCGCCGTCAATAACAATAATATTATCTGCGAGCTGATCCGCCTCTTCTAAGTATTGAGTTGTTAGAAGGATTGTCGTCCCCGATTCCATAAGCTTTTTTATAATATTCCACATTACTAGCCTAGAACGGGGGTCAAGACCAGTTGTTGGCTCATCGAGGAATATAACTGGAGGAGTAGCGATTAAACTCACTGCTAGATCTAGCCGCCGCCGCATTCCTCCGGAGTAAGTGCTGGTTTTTCTATCTGCGGCATCTAATAAATCAAATTCAGTTAGCAATTCTTGAGCCCGTTCTTTTGCGCTATTTGCCGTTAGGCGGTAAAGCCTACCCATCATTACTAAGTTTTCCCTGCCAGTTAAAAGCTCGTCTACTGCAGCAGACTGACCAGTTAGGCCAATTACGCTTCTGACATCTTCGGCATCTGAATTTACATCATGTCCCTGTATTAAAACCGTTCCAGCATCAGCTTTCAGTAGAGTGCTTAGTATCCTAACAGTAGTCGTCTTGCCTGCCCCATTTGGGCCTAGAAGTGCTAGCATTTTTCCCTGCTCTACAGAAAAACTAATCCCTTTAAGAACATGGTTGTCTTTAAAAGATTTTCTCAGATTTTTGACTTCTATGACGGCTTTACTCAATTTTAACTCCAGGTTATGAATCCAGTTTAACCTATGATGGAGTGTGTCAAAGTATCTTAATGATGATAAGGATGACCAGCATTGATTGTGCTGGACCGATAAAGAGTCTCTGTGAGCACTAACATCGCGAGGTCATGCGGGAAAGTGAGACGCGACAGTCCCATTTTAGTTTCTGAGGTGTTAATCACTTCTTTAGGCAAGCCATCTGGCCCACCAATCAGAAAGCAAACTTCATTAGCTAGCAGCTCTTGATCCTTAAGAATTTTAGCTAGCTCTTCGCTAGTGCACTGTGGTCCATCTATTACAAGAGCAATTTTATGTGCATCGCCAGCTGCCTTTAAGATGCTTTCTGGGTCGTTTTTTCTATCTGGTATATGGGTGATTCGAAGGTCATGGATTTTAGAAAGTCTGCCAGAATACTCCTCTAGTCCCGCTTTAGCGTAAGTGAGCTTTGGCTTACCAATTGTAATAATGTGTAATTTCATATTTTAGGATGCCTGCTTAGTCCTTTGCTTGATCATTTTTGTCCTATCTCCTTCTTTTGTGCCGCCCCAAATTCCATGTCTTTCTTGATTCTCAATTGCATATTCTAGGCACTCTTCTAATACTGGACACACAGCACAGACCCCTAGAGCGATTTTGACATCCTCTTTTTCGTAGGAGTAAAATAGATTAGGGTCTGTGCCCCTACAGTTACCATCTTGTTTCCATTCAAACGAATCCGTGCGCTCCATTAGTTAATTATAAAATAATTGCCAAAAATAGCAATCTACAGATCCCTAACACTCCCAAACGGCACTCGCTTGATGATAGTGTCTTGCATGTTGGCCATATTGGCAGGAATAAGTGTAAATTCGCCGTAACGATCATTGACTTCGTCTGAAGCTTCGGCCAGTGAGCGCGTGTCTAGTCGTGTGCCGTCAAACAGCCCCATTTGTCGTGGCGATATAGGGCTGAGGTTATATACAGAAATGTTGATGTGCGTGACTCTTGCTGGAATGACGATCTGCCGAAAAAGACGCATCAAGTTTAGGTAGATTTCTTGACTAGAGTAAATGCTGGCTTTAGTGCGGTAGCTTTTGCCCCACCAAGTTTTGTTCTCAAAACCTATACCTAGAAAAACTCCATTTGCTTGAAAGCCATGCTTGCGTAAGCGACGGCCGGTTTTCTCGCTCAGCTTCATAAGCAAGCGCGAAATCTTGTCGGGATCGCTAGTTTTATCACCTACTGCGTAATCGTTTCCGAAGCTTTTGGTTTTGAGTTTTTCAGCGTCTATTTCGTACCCACGGAGGCGCAAGTACCAGTAGTAGCCAACCACACTCTTAAATACTTGTTTTTTTAGCTTGAACATCGGCGCCTCGATAAAATCCAGCGGCGTGAATATTCCAGCAATGTTGAGTCGGGCTTTGTAGCGATGATTAATACCCGGGAGGTCTAGCAGATCCAACTGACCGTAGATATTGTTAATGTCTTTGGCGGTAATTACATCTAGGCCATCAGGCTTGTCCATGCCGGCTGCAACTTTTGCCAGGAAGCGATTAGGTCCAATGCCAATATTCACCGTAACGTAGTCGCCAAGGCTCTTTTTGATGTCGCGTTTAATCTGGTAGCCAACATCTACAAGACTACGACCATTTCGCACGGCCTGTGAGCCACGGAAGTCCACCACAAACTCATCAACCGACTTGGGCGTCACTTCGTCTGTGTAGCGCAGCAAAACCTCCTTAAAGCGCCTGTGTGCGTCAAAGTACTTTTCTGGGTCCGGAGTAAGAACAATAAGCTCTCTGCATAATTCCCTGGCTTCACGGATGCGCATCAACTTAATGCCTAGGCGTTTGGCCTCATAGGAGCTGGCAATAATAAAACCCCCGGGGCTATCGTAGGCCGCCACCCCAACTGGTTTGTGTCTAAGTAGCGGGTTGGCTTGCTGTTCGATAATCGCATAACAACTATTAAGATCTACATGCATAACAAGTGGATCAATATCGTTGAGTTCCAGGTTCATGATGGCTCCCCGTCACTGACTGCTTCTAGCGTCCAATGAAGATTGGCACTATCAAGTCGCAGTCTAAACCACATGCCCTGGTCTTTGTCGACTAGTTCGTAGATGTGCTGCCGATCACGGCCCTCCATGTAGCTGTGGTAGTAGCCTATTTCACCCACTTGGTAGTCTCTGTTTTGCCAGTTTAACAGATATGGCTGGACAACTTTCTTCTTTGCTGAGAAGTACATAACAACACTTATTTCTTCGTTGATTTTCGCCTTCATATTTTTATCCTTGTATAATTAGTTGTATGTGTGGACGCTATACTCTTCATAAAAAAGCCGATGACTTGCTCAAGCGCTATAATATTGCGCAGCCCAAGGTCGAGGATCAGTCAAATTACAATGCAGCTCCTGGTCAGTTGATGCCGGTGGTGGTTGCTACTGAAAACGGTACTAGCTTGCAGATGATGAAATGGGGCTTAGTGCCAGTCTGGGCAAAAGATCCTCGTATTGGTTACAAGTTGATCAACGCTAGAGCAGAAACAATTTTTGAAAAGCCGATGTGGCGTAGTGTTATCCGTAAAAAGCGTTGCTTGATCCCAGCTGATGGCTTTTATGAGTGGAAGCGAACTCCTAAAGGTACTAAAGGCCCAAAACAGCCTTTTTATATTCATCCCAAACAAGTAGATTTGTTTAGCTTTGCAGGTGTTTGGGAGACCTGGAAAGATTCTGATAACAAAGAGTGGAACAGCTACTCTATCATTACGACCGAGCCCAATAAAGAAATGAGCGACGTACACGACAGAATGCCGGTTATATTACATCCAGAGGACGAAGCCTCGTGGTTAGAGCCATCGCAGGATCAGAGTGGAATTGAATCCCTGCTGCATCCTTTTGAAGACGGTGGACTTGAACTATACAAAGTGAGCGAAGACGTTAATTCGGCTAAAAACAACGACGAGCATCTCATCGAAGCTATAGCTAAATAGGTTCCTCCTACCACTGATTATTAAAGCCTGTGAGTGAAAATCTGGTCTGGACCTGAAGTACTCACATTGCTAGCTATAAGTATACAGCAAAAGTTTAAGCGTAAAGTTGGTCGAGGAATTTAACTAACTGAAGCGGAGTCACCTCGGCTTTAATGATGTAGCCGTCAGCTTGTTTTTCGATAGCCTCTCGATCCTCGTCAGCTTGTTCTAGGTTGGTGGTGATAATTACTTTGGCTTTTAGTTTGGGCGAGTCGTCACCGCGAATTTGGCGTAAAATCTCAAACCCAGTGATCGTAGGGATCATCATATCTAACAAAATAATGTCATAAGAATCGGTTAGCGCCTCTTGCAAAGCATCTTTGCCGTCGATTATTACCTTAACTTCGTAGCCTGCCTTGGTCAGCGAGCGGGCGTATAATTCACTAATAAAACGCTCATCTTCTATGCAGAGTATTCTTTTGCCTGTTGGATTGCTCATATAGTCCTAGTTTACCTTATCTGCGATACATTGAGTGGTTTTTTATCCAGCCATGTACGTCGCGGGTTATATCGCTGTTAGTGGCGTTCTTTTGAACTTCATCTAGATTATCAAAAGGAATAATTGTAAATCCAAAAGTACTTCCCTCATCAGGCTTTGAAGACACCCATATCTGTCCACCATGAGCGTTAACTAAAGACTTAGAAAGGTATAGCCCTAGTCCACTTCCGGCAATTTGACTTTTAGTTCGATGGTTGCGGTAAAACTTTTCAAAAATGTGCGGAACAACGTTTTCGGGAATCCCGACACCGTGATCTTTAACTGTTGTTGTTATAGTCCCTTCCTGGTCTAGCTTAGATTCAATAACAATTCTCGGGTCACTTCCTCCATACTTTATAGCGTTATCAACTAGGTTGCTGATAACTTCATATATGCTTACCTTATCAATAGCTACTTCTGGTACATTTGGATCAACCGAGACCGTTAGTCTACGCCCATTAATCGTTGCCTTTTCAGTAAGTTCCTGAGTAAACTCTGTCAGAGTTTGTTTCCAGTCGGCTTTTTGTAGATGTAGTGTTAGCTGATTTTCATCGACCTTGGATACATTTAATATATTGCCTACAAACGCGTTAAGTTGGTTGGCAGAAAGCTCCATTTTTTTAAGGAAATCTTTCATTTCATCCGACAAGTCTTCATTAAGTTCGCTTGAGAATACTTCGATGTAGCCTCTTAACGCAGTTAGAGGTGTTCGCAATTCATGAACTGCTAAAGCAACAAAACTCATACTGTTGTCGTCTTGCTGATATTGTTCGGTTCTGTCAAACATCGTAACTATAAACTCGGTTCCACTCGGGTTGTCTCTGTTATAGTGCGCTGCAATATCGCATCTTTTGTAAGAAACTTCTTTACCAGGCAGCACCACCCTGACTCTTTCCCAGTATGCAGTATCGGAAATTTTGTTTTTCTTACAGTCTTCTATCCAGGTTTCCAGGGTTCTATTACTTGGAAATTCCATATCAATTGATTCGTTCAGGTTTTTACCGAATAAATCTGCACTTTCAATGTTGCAATATTCGAGTCCCTGATTACTCGCGTTTGTAACCATTAGATCCTTGTTAAAAACAAAAAGCGGTAATGGCAAGTGGCTAACGATGTTCGCAGATTGTAGAATCGAATTTCGATGTTCTCCTGATGAATCAACTTTACCATCGTTGGAATTTGCATCACTTAATTGACCAACTTGTTGTACGAGCCTTGTAATAAGTTCTCTTCCAAAACGAATGCTATCGGGATTTTTAGGAATTTCTTGATTTGAATCGCTTGCAAAATAAACGACAGTGCTCCAAATTATTCTGAGCGGTCCAAGCAGTAAGGATGTGATTATTCGAGAACCTACAATTGCATTTATAAAGACAGCTATTGTCGTCAAGGATATTGCGATTATAGGATCAAGGCCTTGCAGTGTTGCCACGACACATACAGAAACCGCAATTACATTAGTAAAGATTAATGTAAGGGTAGTAATGGCAGAGGCGGATCTGTTGAACTTTGTGTAATGATCCATATTGTCTACCTACACCCCAAAACTGTAACCACCGGCAGTGATCATAGTGATCCATGTTTGTCCGGCGTTTAGCTTTAATGGTTTGCCCGCTTGGTCCTTGAATATATATGGACTAGATCGGTTGGCTTTTGACCAAGTTCCGACTGTTGCAATTCCGTCCTGAAAAACAGTTATTTTACCTTCTCCGGTTACTCCGTAAACAGAGTATATACCGTTTTTACTATAAGTTGTCTCGATTGCAATCACGACCTTAGGAGATATTTGCTTGCCAGATCTTTCGTCGACATGAGGTTTGCTTGCAAGTGATCGAAGGTATGAGTTGCTGGCTTTGTCATAGTCATAATGCGTGTTATACAAGAATCCAGATATATTAAAATCAATTTTTGTAGCAGTAGGCGCTTTAGATGCGGCGTCTTCTTTTCTCAGGTAGCCATCAAACTTACTACTTGTATAGCCTTTTGCTGTATGGAGCTCAAGCAATTGCTTCCTGGACGTATATAAATTATGTGGAGCATAACGTGAACTGACTCTTTGGTAATAGTTTGGATTAAACGACTGGTCAAGGTCTTTGATTCCTTCGTTTCGAATTTCTGCTAAGGCTTGTGCGCTACCGCCGGCGTGCGCAATCGGAGCGTCAAATGACACAAAGAAGTCTAGGTAATAGGGTCGCACAGACCTAACTGGCCCAATGTAATCAGGTTGAGATTCTTGAAATAGTGCTAAGAACCTAGTAATTCCACCTTCTGCTATCGCCTCAAAGACAACCCCAGCTTCGTTTAGTCCGGCCTGCGGTCTTGCATCAGGACTATTTTCGATCATAACGGCTGTTACTGGCAGTTTAGATAGCGGAATTGCTACCTCAACACCTGTTAATGGCGAGGGCGCAGTTGTTGGTTCTGGCTTTGGAGGTGGTGGTGCAATGTAAACCACTGGAGGTGGAGGTGGATCTTTGATTAGAACTTTTAATGCAGTACTCGTTGCAGCAAATAAAAATATACCTATTACAACCAGCACCGCGACGCGGACTTTTAATTTAAGTCGAAACCATGGCGCGAATAGCTGTGCCATCTTGTTTTTAAGCCTGTGAAGTGGTGAAATTCTAGCAGTACCTTCACCATTAACCTGTTGATCCATTAAGCAGTATTGTATCAGTTATTGGGTAAATTACGCTAGTGCTAATAATTATTGTTTTTTAATTTTTTCCAAAGAGTTTTTTAGTCTACCAAGAGTAATATTTTTACCCAATACCGACATAGAATCTGCTAGCCCTGGACTTGAGGGTGCCCATGTAAGCGCAATTCTTATTAGACTAAACAGCACCGCTGGCTTTTCATCTGTTTCGATTAGTAGTTGATTTAATTTTTCTTGTAGATCCTCAGAGCTAAATGACGACTCTTCTATAGTAGAAATAGATTTATCAAGTAAAATTACGAGTTGTTCTTGGTCATATTTTTTAAGTTTTTTGTTAGTTTTAATAAGCTCAAGATGTACAGGAAGTTCTTCAAAGAAAAAATTTGTAAGTTCTGGAAGTTCTGCTAAAAATTTAAGTCTTTCTTGGGTCAGAGCTAGGACCTGTTTTTTGTATTCATCGCTTGCGTTATGTGCACTTTCCGGCCAAAAATCTTTTGTTTTTATGTAAAGATCGTCAAGTGATTGGTTTCTGATGTGTGCTCCGTTGGTCCATAGCAGTCTTTTGTCGTCAAATTTTGCTCCACTTTTTTGCACTCGATCTAAGCTAAATTTATTAGTTAGCTCTTCGACGGTAAATATTTCTTGTTCGGTGCCATCATTCCAGCCAAGTGTTGCAATAAAGTTAATTAAACCTTCTTCTAAGAAGCCATCCTTTAAGTAATCTAAAATATCCTTTGCCCCGTCTCGTTTGCTAAGCTTTTTTTTGCCATCAGGGCCAATTATCGGAGGCATTGTGGCTAATATTGGCCTCTCAATTTCTAGTGCTTCGTAAAGATTAAGATAATTAGGGGTGCTAGACATAAATTCTTGCCCCCTAATAACATGCGTACATTCCATTAAATAGTCATCTATTATGTGGGCAAAGTTGTATGTTGGATAACCGTCACTTTTAATTAAAACAAAATCATCAATTACTTCTGGACCCGTGCTAGTTTCGCCCATGACAGCATCGTTCCAGGTGTATTGTTTTGGATCACTTTTAAATCTAAGTGGCTGAGAGCCATCCCATTTTGGCGGATTGGATGGTCGATGATTGCGGTATAAAAATGGTTTTTTGTCTTTTTGCGCCTGTTCGCGAAATTCTTGTACATCACTTGAAGCATAAGGGTCGGCATAGGCTCTTCCGTTTTCCACTAATTTTTCAGCCCATTTTTTATATAATTCAAGTCTTTCAGACTGCCTATAAGGTCCGTAATCTCCACCTTTGTCTGGGCCTTCATCATATTCTAGACCTAAGGCCTTGAGCGATTTCATAATGTGCAAGTCGGCACCTTCAACTTCTCTTTTTTGATCGGTGTCTTCTAGTCGCAAGATAAAAGTTCCGTTGTTTTGCCTAGCAAGCAACCAAGCAAATAACGCAGTCCTTGCTGCGCCAACATGTAAAAATCCAGTTGGGCTGGGAGCAAATCGGGTTCTGACGTTAGTTTTCATGCGTAGAAGTATGCCACAAACAGAGGTGGATTACTAGAGACTAGAGGCGATTCTAAGTAATTGATCACTACTTAGTGATGATTCGCCCTCAACCTGGTACCATACGCCACCGCTTACCCACGTTGCGTTAGTTCCATTGAATAGATATATCGTTTTACCTTTGTCTTGAACTGTTTGAAATGGTTTGTCTAGGGCTTGTACAAAATTGTCTAATAATGCTTGGCTATTCCATTCGGATTTTTTCTGAGTAATTGTGAAATTTCGATCGTCTGTTGATGAGCTATAAGATAGTGCGATTTGTCCAGCACTGTATTCGACAGGACCTGATAATGAAAATCCAGCTGGTTTGTACCCCGGCAATTTGGCCTCAACTCCTGCCCTAGTTGCTGCAAGTCTAACAGCTAGTGTTGACATATTTTGTCGTGCAAACAATATACCAGTGCTCAATACTACAAATAACGCCAATCCCATTGAAAGTGCACGGGTATTCACTCTTAAAGATTTTGATATTTTACTAATAATGGATTGTTTAGGTAATTTTTGTTCATGGCTTTGAGCACCTTGTAATGCCATATCAAATTGAGATAACGGCAATACTGATCGATTTATTTCTTGAGGTTCAGGTTTTGTAATTTCTTCTTCAATGGGAGCGGACTTAATTTCCATTGGCTTTGAAGAGGTTGTTGCCTGAAATTTAGCGACATGTGGACTTTTTGCGGCTTGTTGAGCACGCGAAACACGTGCAAAATCTGGCTGAAGAGATCTTTTTGCAATTGGCGCAGACTGGTTATTGTCCTTTGACGCGATAACTGGTTTTTGCAATCCTTGACGACGCAGAGTCGTAGATTTATTGACTTTCTGATGAACAACTGTTGACGGAGTTGGCTGTTTAGGTGAAATGTTTCTAAGGG
>JBFJNW010000008.1:0-12086 GCA_041617975.1 Saccharimonadales bacterium (SeqCode) | reverse complement strand
TTTCTAACTCCCCCACCCATGATTCATCTAATCGACCTTCTGGGGAATTCAAAATATTTCTCCTATTTAGCGAATTCTATTGCTCTAGTTTCTCGTATTACGTTCACCTTAACCGTACCAGGATATTGCATGGTAGATTCAATTTTGGTAGCGATATCTCGTGCAAGTTTAATTGCAGAAAGATCGTCAATTTCGCCAGGCTTAACAAAAACTCGCACTTCCCTACCTGCGCTAATTGCATATGATTTATTTATTCCCTTAAACCCACTGGCAATGTTTTCTAGCTCTTTCATGCGTTCTGCAAAGTTTTCTGCCGATACGTTTCTAGCACCAGGCCGAGCTGCACTAATTGCATCCACCACACGCACAATGAGTGCCTCTGTGGTGGTCGCTTCCATATCATCGTGATGTGCCTCTGCTGCGTGGGCGATCTCTTCTGGAGCGCCGTACTTACGTAGCATTTCGCCACTAATGTGGTGGTGCTTGCCTTCCATTTTGTGGGTTAAGGCTTTGCCTAGGTCGTGTACGAGAGCTGCGTATTTGGCAATCTTTACGTCTGCACCTAGCTCTTCAGCAATAATTCCAGCAATATGAGCCATCTCTGTGCTGTGCTTAAGAACGTTTTGACCAAAGCTAGTTCTGTACTTTAGTTCACCAAGGAGTTGCAAAATCTCTTTTGGAATCCCGATAATTCCAACTTCACGCGCGGCGTCCTCACCGGCTCGCATAACTTCTTTCTGAACTTGTTTTTGAGCTTTTTCTACGACTTCTTCGATTCGGCCTGGGTGAATTCGACCATCCTTCATTAACATTTCTACAGTAACCCTAGCCACTTCACGGCGGATTGGATCAAAGCTACTTAATATAATCATACCTGGTGTGTCGTCAACCATAATGTCAACGCCAGTTGCACGTTGAAGCGCCTGAATATTTCGGCCTTCTTTACCGATGAATCGGCCCTTCATGTCGTCGTCGCTTAACTTAACAGCACTAACAGTTCGTTCTGCTGTTACTTCGCTAGCCATTCGCTCCATTGCGCCAACAAGTATCGCAGATGCTTTTTCTTCGGCGTCTTCCTTGGCTTCATTCTGGATCTTTACCACTAGTCCAGTTAGATCTTCGCGAATATCGCGCTCAGTCATCTGCATTAGCTTTTCTGCAGCTTCACTCTTCTTGAGTTTTGCGATTTTTTCTAACTTTTCTTGTTGTTTGACGCGAATATCACGAATTTCATTCTTTAGGGCTTCTACTTCGTCTTCACCCTTTCTAAGTCTTTCAGCGCGCCTATCTATTTCGTCTAGCTTTTTGTCCAAAGATTCTTCGCGGTTAGCAAGCCTGTCTTCTACGCTTTTTAGCTCTCGGCGTCTTGTTTCTTCGTCTTTTCGTGCTTGCTCAGAAACTTTTGCTGCCTCTTTTTTGGCGTCTTCAAGAGCCTTTTCAGCTTCTTTTTTAGCTCTTCCTAGCTCTTTGTCGGCTTTCGATTTTGCCGCTCCTAGTTTTTTATTTGTTACAACCGTGCTCGCTCCAAAGCCAGCAACAACTCCGCCAATGGCGAGCACCAAAGTTAATGGTTCCATGTTTTTTCCTTCCTATCTGCCTTCAAGTTCGCAAACGATCACTATCACTTCATTAGCTTGCAATTACTTAAAGATAATCAAAAAATATCAATCGGACTCTCAAAATTTAAATCCTGTAACTTACTATACGTATGTCTTAAAACTTACGCAATGAAAATAAAAATTTCGTAAATTAATTGTCTATAAAGCTAGATTTTTCGATTGCGAATATGCCAAGTTGTTGGGTTACTTCTGCATTTGATTCAAATGCGCCAACTGCTGTTAGTAAGTTCAATCCAGGCTGGCCTGACATTGCAGTGCTCATAAGTTCTGCGTAATTTACAATTCCGCGACTGTAAGCCTGCATTTTTACAATGTAAAAAACTTTTACTTCACCATTACCGAGCTCGACTTGGAATTCGTCACCGGGAACTAAATTTGTTAAATCATGAAACACACCTTGTTTCTCGGACCCTCTTATGTGGCCAATAAGCAATGCCGCTCCGGCATCTCCAGGTTTTGAACTATTTTCATACCAACCAACGTCATAGATGTTTTGCGGGAATTTAGGTTCGCTGTTTTCTCTGACCGAGAGTCTAGTCACCCGTGACTTAACGCCAAGTTTGTTTATAGATATAAATCTAGGCAAATCTGGCGCGACTGAGTAGCCTACTTGATTGTAGATTTGTTTATCGTGTGGGGTGTCGCCGTTATCTACTAAAAGCTGCTGCTGATCATCGTTTGCCGTCACAGATCCGGATGGTCTAACAGCAGTAAAACCTGTTAATACCAGCACGAACACGCAACACGCGGTAGCTAGTTTTTTCATAGAATTGCGATTGCTTGGGTGTAGTACGTGGGACTTAAGAGCTTTTATTTTAGCCTTGATGGTGTCAGCACGTGAGCGTGGCTTATAAGCCTCTTCTCTTCGGCTAGCACGCATACCAAGCGAAATCATGTACTCTTGGTCGGTGCTAGGAATCATCGAGGACGATCTGCGATTGTATGTTGGAGTTTGACGAGGTCGCGCCGAAAAGCCATCTACCATAGGCTTCGATCTGTTAATCGGCCGGCTAGAACGTTGATTGTTGGCATTAAAATCTTGGTTCATGATGTTTATTTTCTAAGTTTTGTACCTTAATAATAAGAGTATATTTAACAGTTGTCAATTTGGCCATTTGAGCAATTTATTATTTATCGTTTTTGCTTGGTAATGTGTGGAGTAGATCCATAAACCGGGGTGACGACGTTATTTTTAGTTTCTAGGTCGTTATCAGCTTTTTCTAGCCAATTGTCTCCGGTAGCGCCAACGATACCAACACCAAGACTTTCCGCCAATGCATTTGCAACCGCAACACCAATTCTAAGGCCCGTGAAACTGCCAGGCCCCTCGTAAACAACAATCGATTTTATATCCGAAAAGCTTTTACCGTTTCTAATTAATAAGTCTTTTAGCTTTATGTGAATTGTTTCAGCCAGTGCACGATGAGCCTGCCACAATTCACTATCTAATTTTTGATCTTCATCAAATAAATGGAGTTCTGCGGTCGGATTATCAGTTCTGATTGCCAAAATCATTTAAAAACCCTCAAACAAATAATCGATAACCGCCGACCCTTCGATCAATACTTCCCGCTCAGTATCACTTATTGCAGAAATTCGAACCGACAGTTTATTGTCAGGCAAAATATGTTGAACATCTTGTGCCCACTCTACAGCCACCACAATTGCTGGATCCCCAACCAAATCTTCTAGTTCGTGTGCGATTAAGCCTGGGTCTGGTAAACGGTAAAAATCAAAGTGGTGGATTTCGAATGTTGGAGTTATGTATACCTTACTAACTGTAAAAGTCGGACTAGTCACAACATCTTCGCTTTTTGCGCCACGAGATAGTCCACGCATAAAAGTTGTTTTGCCACCACCAAGGTCAGAAATTAACTCAATTACCTCTCCGCCCTTTAATCGAGCGCCTATATGGGCAGATATAAGTTCGGTCTCTTCCGGGTTTTTGGTGACAAATTTTAGTTGCATGGTCTAATACTAGCTCGAAAAGCCCCTTATCAACAAGTGATGAAAAGCGTACAATAGCATTCGAAATGCTACAGCTTAGTCCAGCCTACTATGATAAACCAGTGATGAGCCTCCGTACAGGAGGGCAAGTCGCCACTGTTATTGAACCGTTAATTAATCCAAATAATCTTAAAATTGAAGGTTTCTTTTGCATAGATAAGTTCGAAAATAAAGAATTAATTTTATTATCTCAGGACATTAGAGACATCCTGCCACAAGGCTTTGCAGTGGACGATCATAGTGCGCTTGCAGAACCTGAAGATTTGGTTCGATTAGAAAAAATTATCAATATTCGCTATCAACTTCCGGGAAAATCGGTTGTAGTTGGGAAGCGGAAAAAACTAGGCAAAGTTGTAGATTATGCAGTTGAAGCAGAAACTTTGTACGTTCAAAAAATATACGTTGGTCAACACTTGCTTAAAAGCCTAACAACCGGTCAAATTAGCGTCACGCGTGATCGAATTCTAGAAATTACACCTAAATACATTAAGGTCAAAGATCCAAAAGAGCCGACTAAACTCGCTAAAGCTGCACAATCTGTTGCTAGGTCGGTTCAGGCGTCTGCTGCTCAGTCTTCTTGATTTTCTAGAACCTCTTTGATGTCGCCATAGTTAAAGCCCTGGCGGACAAGAAACTGCATAAATTTTTGCTTATCATTTTTATAGCGCGAAAGATCTTTCTTTTTTGCCACTAGGTCTTTAAGAGCATCGATATCACTAGTTTGGTCGTCGCTTAAGACCTGAGATATGATTTCTTTACTTATTCGTTTTTGCATGAGTTCTTGAGTGAGCTTTCGCGAACTTATTGCTTTTAATTGCCGACGGCTCTCCACCCATCTACGAGCAAAATCTTCGTCATCTACTAAGCCCTTATTATTTAATCTTTCAATTAATACATTCGAGGTTTGCTTATCGACTTTTTTGCGCTCTAGGTAACTCCATAGCTCCCAGCTGCTTCTTGGGCGCCTAGCAAGCAAACCGATTAATCTATCATATAATTTGCCTTCTTCGGATTGCTTTTTGAGTTGGCTAAGATCTGATTCGGTTAGTTCTTTGCCCACTTTTACCCCGGTCGACAATACCCCATCAGTGCTTAATGAAAAACTATATTTTTCATCTACAAATATAGAATACCGTGCTTTGTTTTTGACCTGCTGAGTTATGGCAGTTATTTTCATAATTGGGCTGAGAGTAAATAGATCAACAAGGCAGTAAATATAACTTCTATAAATATTCCTTTAGGACTTTCAAATTTTTGAATATCTTTATGGAACTGAGAAATTGGTCCTTACGGGGCAGGAGGTAACTTACCAAATTTTTCTTGAATCGAAAATTTATATAACCAAACAAAATCAGGCGACAAAGCGACAATCATGCAAATAGGCACAAGCCAAGGTTGCGAAACTACTGCGAAGTAGAGAAGTAATAATGCGACTAAGCCGTCTATTTTGGTAATAACACCAAAAAACGTTGGACGTCTGCCTGCTTTTTTGTCGAATTCGACACCAAAATGAGGTAAGGCATCTAGAACAAAATGACTAACAAAAGCTAAAGGAATAGCAGCGACTGGCTGCGAGAACGTCAATCCAATTCCAGCCCCAACCAAAAAGTGATTAGTACCTGTCATGCTCCTTCAACTTGATCTATTTCAATATATGATTTACACCAAACTCGACCTAAGACTTGACTCAATTCGTCTCGTTGCTCAAAACAACTAACGCCATCGGGCGACTCGACCCTAGTAAAGCTGTCATCCCATTCAATTGCAGCTTTCGTTTTTGGCTCAATCGGCACGCTTAAAGCACGTCGATCAATCTGGAGTCGGCTTGGACCCCAATTAACATCCGATGCGATAGGAAATTCACTATTCATAATACTTCCTAAGCTTTAACAGTCCAAAAGTAACGGCAGGAACGCCAATTGCGAATAATCCAAAATTTATCAAATGTCGTTCATCAAGTTTATGGCTATTAAGAGGGAACCCTCTGCTACTTACGGTTATAGGGCAGTACCCTGGCCTATCAGTATAGTCATCACAACATCTACCGACTGTCGCCAAAGTATCACAATAACCTGCCTCGTATTCCGTAGTATAACTAACTACTGACAGCTGCCCAATCCCCAGCAATAGCCCTATTAGCGCCGATAAGATGATAGACTTTTTGCTCATGCCTAGATTTCGGCTTTGGCTGCCGCCTCACGAACTTTTTTGTCTAGTTCTTTCATGATTTTTGGATTTTCTTCCAAATAAGTCTTTGATGCTTCGCGTCCTTGTCCGATTTTTTCTCCGCCGTAGGCGTACCATGCACCAGCTTTTTCAACAATTTCGTATTTAACGGCTAGATCAAGGAGATCTCCGGATGCAGATATACCCTTGTTGTACATAATGTCGAATTCGGCAATTCTAAATGGTGGTGCAACTTTGTTCTTAACCACCTTGACCTTGCAGTGATTGCCAATTATATCGTCACCAGATTTGATTTGTGAGGTTCGACGAATATCTAAGCGTACTGATGCATAAAATTTAAGTGCGTTACCGCCTGTTGTTGTCTCTGGATTTCCAAACATTACACCAATCTTCATACGGATTTGGTTGATGAAAATTACGGTCGTTTTACTGCGTGAAATTACGCCTGTAAGTTTTCGAAGCGCCTGGCTCATTAGTCGAGCTTGCAGGCCCATGTGACTGTCGCCCATGTCGCCTTCGATTTCTGCGCGAGGCGTAAGTGCTGCGACAGAGTCAACAACAATTAGATCTACCGCGTTTGATCGAACTAGAGTTTCTACAATTTCTAATGCTTGCTCGCCGTTATCTGGCTGTGAAAGCAGTAAATTGTCTACATCGACGCCAATTCTTTTGGCATAGGCTGGATCTAGTGCATGCTCTGCATCAATAAATGCCGCTGTTCCGCCAGTCTTCTGAACTTCTGCAATTGCGTGAAGCGTTAAGGTTGTTTTACCTGAACTCTCTGGTCCATAAATTTCTACGATTCGTCCTTTAGGAATTCCACCGCCAAGTGCAAGGTCTAGCCCCACGCTACCTGATGAAGTTGTTTCGATATCTATCTTATAAGATTCGCCAAGTTTCATAATTGAACCTTTGCCGAACTGTTTTTCAATTTGATCTTCAGCAAGTCCCAGTGCCTTGTTTTTTCCGTCTTTTTCGCCACCACTGTCTTTTGTCGCTTTGTCAGTCTTTGCTGCCACTATTACCCTCCAAGTGAATTTTACAGTCATAAGTATAACATTTATGCATTGGACCGTGTTAGGTTTAGCATATATAATCAACCACAAGCGCTATGAGAATATCAGACCAATTCGTTGAAGAATTACTAAAAAAAATGGACATCAAGAAAACCGAGCTTGATGATCTTCATACACGGGTCAAAGAAGAGAAAAAACCACTTCAGGACATTGCCCTAGATTCCAATATCATTTCTGAATCGGAGCTAACCAAAGCTTATGCCGAAGAAATTGACGTACCGTTTGTAGAAATAGATGTAAAAGGACTAGATAAAGAGCTTCTTCACCTAATTCCAGAGCGTACAGCTCGGCAATATGCCGCAATTATTACAGGCGTAGAAGACGATGGCACCAAAGTTGTTGCAATAGCTGATCCGGATGATGTTCAGGCAATAAACTTTTTACAAAAACTGCTTGGTTCAGAACTAAAAATTACAGTTGCAACTCATACCAACATACTGAACGCTCTAGATCAATACAGAGGCAATATCGGTAGCGAAATTAGCAAAGTTGCCAGTGAAACAGACGCCTCCGAGGAAGATGACGAAGATGTAAGTGCCGATGAAGTGGCCGAAGATTCGCCGATTGCCCAAACCGTTAATTTAATCATTGAGTACGCTGTAAAGTCTGGTGCTAGTGACATACACATAGAACCCCGTGGAACTCACTTGCAAATTCGTTACCGAATTGACGGAGTTCTCCGTGAAGCTAACAAGCTACCAAGAAAAACTCAAAATGCACTTGTTTCAAGAATTAAAATTTTATCGAACTTAAAAATTGACGAACGACGTGCTCCTCAAGATGGACGATTCAAAATTACTATGAATAGCCGAATTTTTGCTTTTCGTGTTTCAACCCTGCCAGTTCAAGACGGCGAAAAGGTTGTTATGCGTGTCCTTGATGAGTCCAGTGAACCATTGTCCCTAGAAAAACTTGGTTTCTGGGGTGTCGCGCTAGAAAACATCAAAAAAGCTATCAAGCAGCCTCATGGGATGATTCTTGTAACCGGACCGACGGGATCTGGGAAGTCAACGACTCTTCATAGCGTATTAAATATTCTTAATAAGCCAGACATAAACATTTCAACAGTAGAGGACCCGGTCGAATACCGACTCGAAGGAGTTAATCAGACTCAAGTAAATGTAAAAGCCGGCATGACATTTATAAATGGCCTTCGTGCCCTGCTCCGACAAGATCCAAATGTGATCATGGTTGGAGAAATTCGAGACGGCGAAACCGCTGGTCTTGGAGTCCAGGCGGCGCTTACTGGTCACTTAGTATTCTCGACACTTCACACCAACAATGCCGCAACCTGCCTGCCTCGTCTGCTTGACATGAACATTGAGCCATTCTTAATTGCATCTGTTGTTCGCGTTGTTATCGGTCAACGACTTGTGCGTAGAATAGTTCCAGAAGAATGTGAAGAATATGAACCCGATGCAAAACAAAAAGCCGAGATAGAGCGTGCCTTTGGAATTAAAAGCGCTGCCGATTGGAAGCAAGTCATGGACCTTATTGACGAAGCTCGAGTAGCATTTGAAAAACCAAAATCAACAAAGCTCACATTCTGGCGCCCAAAAAGCGACTTAGCAGAAGGACACACCGGCTATCGTGGGCGAATGGGGATTTACGAAGTGCTGCCTATTGAGCAAGAAATCGAAAAAATGATTGTAGCAAATGCAACTAGCGAGCAAATCCAAGAACAAGCCATTAAAGACGGGATGGCAATAATGCAGATTGATGGATTAATTAAAGCAGCCATCGGGATGACCAGTATCGAAGAAATCTTAAGAGTAACAAGAGAATAATCATGCAGTTTACTTATTCAGCAATTTCTAAAAAAGACTCAAAACGCATATCCGGAACTATCGATGCTGCTACCGAGCAAGCCGCAAGAGATTCTTTGCAGCGAAAAGGCTTTCAGCCGCTAGTTGTCAAAGCCAAAAAGTCAGGCTTTGATCTTAATAACCTATCTCTAGGCAAAAAGAAGGTCAAATTAAAAGATCTAGTGGTATTTACAAGGCAACTTGCAACCATGATTAATGCCGGCGTGCCTCTTGTAAAGTCTTTGTCTACGCTAAGCGCTCAAACCGAAAACCCATCACTTAAAAATGCGATTAACGACATCACAAAAGAAGTCGAAGGCGGCCTAAACTTTGCCGACTCACTAGAACGTCACAGTGACATATTTACTCCAATTTATATAAATATGGTACGAGCCGGTGAAGCTGGTGGAATCTTGGATGAAATTCTTAAAAAACTTGCCACACAACAAGAAAAAGATTCTAAAATTCGCGGCAAATTCAAAAGTGCGATGACTTATCCTATAATTCTTTTGTCTATCACAATGTCGGTATTTATGGGTCTTATGTTGTTTGTCGTACCAAGAATCGGCACAATCATTAAAGATCTTGGAGGCCCTGACGCAGAGTTGCCTCAACTAACTAGAGTGCTGCTTTCTATTAGCGCATTCTTAACTAGCAAGTGGTACATAGTTATTGGACTTGGAATTGTAATCGCTTATTTCTTGCGAAAGTACGTCAAAACGCCAAAAGGTCGACGTAATAAAGACATATTGCTACTAAAAATCCCAATTATTAATACAATTATTAAAAAAGTAGCCATTGCTCGATTTGCCAGAATTTTTGCATCACTAATGAGCGCGGGTGTATCTGTAATAGAAACACTAGAAGTGACTTCTAAGGCTATCGGCAACGCAGTAATCGAAGAAGAGCTAAAGAACGCAGCCAAAGAAGTGACTAACGGAAAGCAATTATCGGAACCTTTAACAGAAAGTAAAGTTTTTCCGCCAATTGTTGCTCAAATGATGGCAATCGGTGAGGAAACTGGCCAAACTGACGAAATACTCCTTAAAGTAGCTGACTTTTATGAAGAAGAGGTTGATGCAACCGTCGACAGCCTAAGTTCTATATTAGAGCCAATAATGATTGTTGTAATGGGCGGTATGGTGGGCTTAATATCAGCCAGCGTGATTGGCCCAATTAGTAATCTATCCACACAAATATAAGCTAATTATTATCTAAAACTACTTGCAGAAAACAACGCTTATGGTAATCTGTAAACATAAGTCGAACGTGACTTCATAAAAGTTATTAAACACAATTAAACAAGGAGGGTGGGCAACCCATGCTTTCATCATTAAAACGAGCACAAAAAGGTTTTACAATCATCGAACTATTGATTGTAATCGCAATTATTGCAATCCTAGCAACATTAGTTCTTACAAACTTCCAAGGCGCACAAGCTAAAGGACGAGATGCTACACGTAACACAGACGTGAACAGCATGTACCAGAAATTAGAAGAGTACCACAATGAAAACGGTGCTTACCCACAAACATTCACTGCTGCAACTTTCCCAGGAATTGACGAAGGTGCATTACTTGACCCTCGTGGTGAAAACTCAGTTGAAATTCTTGCTGCTGTTGCAGACGAAGCTGCTGCTATCACAGCCGTAACTGCTGCTGCTAACGACGACTCAGCAACTTCTTCAGCATATGTATACGCTGCATTCCCAACAGGTTGTACTAACGACTGTACTGGTTACATTCTTGGAACCTTTATGGAAAACGCTCAACCTGACGGAACAAACCTTGTTCTTAAAAAAGGTCTAAACAACTAATAAAAATTAGTTAGCTTGAAAAAGACCGCCCTTACTAAGGCGGTCTTTTCATTTAACTAAGATCTAAAAGCTCTATTCTGCTATACTTAAACAGATAAAGGTTACGCTTAAAAATACTCATGTCATCATCGTTATTTTATAAAAACAAACCACTTTTTGGCCTAGATATCGGCTTTAGTAGTCTTAAGGTCATGCAAGTTGAACGCACCAATCATGAAAAGGTATGTGTTGTAGGTTATGGCGTAACCCAATTTAAGAGCGAAGTCTTTAAAGACGGCGTAATCGTTGACCCGATCGAACTAGCAAAAACCACTCAGAGCTTGTTTAGAGACGGTATTATTGGAGAAATAAACACGCGCAGGGCTTCTATAGCTATACCAGCATCTAAAACTTATAACCGCGCGGTTACATTACCTAAACTAAGTAAAAAAGATTTATTGTCTGCGATTACTAGCGAAGTTAACCAATATATTCCTATGCCGATCGATGAACTATATGTCGATCATGAGGTTCTGGCTGAAAAAGACGAATCTATGGATATTCTAATTGTCGCAACACCTAAAAAAGTCGTTGACTCTTATATGACCTACGCCAATTTAGTAGGATTTGAAGTGGCGAGCATAGAAACAACCATATCTGCAGATAGCAGATTATTCTTTGAGGCCGAAGACAGCGACATTCCAACTGTACTAATTGATTTTGGATCAGTATCTTCAGATATAACAATTTATGATAAAAATATGGTAGTTACTGGAACAGTTCCTGGTGGAGGCGACACATTTACAGAATTAATTAGCAAAAGCTTAGATATGACGAAGCGAGAAGCTGACATAGTTAAAACCAAATATGGGCTTGGGCTTAGCAAGAAGCAAAAAGAAATTACCGACAGCCTTGACCCAATTTTGTCGCAAATCGTAAAAGAAATTAAACGTGTTATCAGGTACTACGAAGAGCGAAGCGAAGAAGGTAAAAAAATTGGCCAAATTGTAGCTCTTGGTGGAGGAGCAAACATGCCGGGGCTATCTGACTATATGACCAGCTCACTAAGACTCCCAGTAAGGCTATGTGACCCGTGGCAAGTACTAACCTTTGGCAACCTTCAGCCACCCAACACTAGCGAAAAATCTATGTACATCACCGCTGCAGGGCTCGCTCTAATGCGACCACATGAGGTATATGCACAATGATCAATCTAATACCTACAAACGTCAAAGAAGCTAATTCTTACGGAATTAAAAATCAAATACTAATGCGTTGGGTGTTAGCATTTTTTGTGGGAATAATTGGCGTTGTAGCGATTGTACTATTTGGCTTTTACCAAATTAATCAACAAATTGCCGTCCAAGATAAACTACTTGCTTCAACTAACGAAAGACTAAAACAACAAGATATTGAAGGAGTGCGCAAAAAAACTACTGACATCGATAGCAGCATAAAACTAGCGCTCAAGGTTCTTGAGCAAAAAGTATTACCTTCAAAATTAATTCAAAGAATTGGCGCAGTGATTCCCGAAGGTGCAGTTCTGTTAGATATTGGCCTCCAGGACATACAAGGAGGCATTGATCTTGTAGCTCGA
>JBFJNW010000007.1:0-12173 GCA_041617975.1 Saccharimonadales bacterium (SeqCode) | reverse complement strand
TACTATTAAAACGGTAATTAAAATAACTGTGATATGCAGCAGCTGGTCTATATCTAAACCGTACCAGCCGCCTTTTTTGCCTGTTTTAGGGTTTGTGAGTAGCTCTGAAGCCTTCCCAAAGTCAATTATCCAATGAGTTACGCCTATTATTACAGCAGCCGCAAAACTGCCTGACAGCAGCCCGGCTATTAGTGCATGTATAAAGGCGTGAGCAGTCAAATTATGAAAACCTACGCTTTCAATGAGCGCCTTTGCTTTCGACTCTACCATATGTGTATTTTGTAATCCAAAATCTGCCAAATAGTGCCCCGCCACTAGAGTTAAAAATAATTGTATATCCATTAGGCGTAATTATACACCCTTAAAACCATTAAGCTTGCCTAATCTTGGTTGCTGTAGCATTGTAGATTCATGCGAAATGCGATAATTCTTCACGGAAAGCCGTCACTGGAAAAGTACAATAACCCAGACATACCTAAACCCCACAAAGCTAATTGGCTACCGTGGCTAGGCGTCGAGCTAGAAAAAGTCGGGATTGATGTAGCTATTCCTGCACTACCAAAGCCTTACTTCCCTGTTTATCCTAACTGGAAATCTGTGCTTGAATCGTGCAATATTGATGAAAATACAGGACTGATTACTCATAGTGCAGGGTCTGAGTTAGCTCTTCGTTGGGTGAGTGAAAATCCTACGCAACAACTGGACAGCATAACAATGGTTGCACCTTATCGTGATGAAGCAGGAAAATATGACGATTTCTCTGACTACATTCTCGATAAGTCACTGGTAGAAAGAGTCGGGCGCATAACCATTTTTAGCTCGCTAGATGACAGCGAACCAATACAGCGCCGAGCACACCAGCTAGCAGAAGACTTGCCTGGCACAGAGCTAATAGAACTAGATGGCTTTGGCCACTTTATCCTTGGCAACAATATGAAATCAAACGAATTCCCTCAGCTACTCAGTTCGCTAATTGAGTAATTATAATTTTGCTTATAGTAATTTTTTTGAAAATTGCTTCAGCTTAGCGCAAAACTAACTAAAATCTATTAGGGTTGTTGTACTTTCTCTTGAAAAGTGACGGATCGGTGTCATAGATGTAGCTTGGTAAGCTATTTGGATCAGCTGAACCTGAACCGTATGTGAATTCCCAGTTATCTGTGTCGAATGACTGTAATGCAACAAAGCTAATATCCGACCTGAATGCCGTATTCCCACTGTTGCATATATACTTACCAACCGCGAAATACTTCTTTATACTTCCATCTGAATTCTTTTCTGGTGATACGGTAGTATTGAACAAAATCGCTGACCCCGTTGAATAGCATTGTTGATTGGCTGATTCTTGCATTTTGTTCCAATATTTAGGCTCAAAATCAGCATCCTGAATTACTTGTGCATGCTTTTCAAGAAGTTTAGATTTTTCTTCCAGCTCTACGATCTTCGCGTCCCTATCATCCCTGGTTGCACTGTGATAATCCAACTCTTTCTTGAACGCAAAACCCAATAATCCCGCTGCTATTAGACATGCCACTAGCACAATTATTAGTGTAATGATTATCGGCTTTGAACTATTTGGCTTCATACTTTGAGGCGTGTACTGTGTTTGGTCCATCTGTTTTCCTTGATTAATTATCTTGCCTAAATCATAACATAAGCAAAAAGCACCGCTTACGCGATGCTTTCCTGTTAAAAATCTATGTAGTGCAGACCAACTCAGTTCGTGTTACAGAATACTGATTTCTTGATTATCCGAAAATAATTATGTGAATTGTCAGTACTGATTTTACAATTCACCAAGATCGACCTAGCTCACAAGTGATAAATCAGCTTGTTGCTAGTATATCTCCCTAGAAAGGAGGTAATCCATCCGCAGCTTCCGCTACGGATACCTTGTTACGACTTAACCCCAATCATCTCCCCTACCTTAGGCCGAGACAAGCTCAGACGTCAGGTATTGGCGACTTTCATGGTTTGACGGGCGGTGTGTACAAGACCCGGGAACGTATTCACGGTAGTGTGCTGACCTACCGTTACTAGCGATTCCGACTTCAAGCAGGCGAG
Organism: Saccharimonadales bacterium (SeqCode); assembly: GCA_041617975.1. GTDB lineage: Bacteria > Patescibacteriota > Saccharimonadia > Saccharimonadales > JAXHNE01 > JAXHNE01. The sequence continues at coordinate 10,109 of JBFJNW010000007.1, read as the reverse complement.
TTTCAGCCTGCTATCCGAACTGGGACCGGCTTTGATGGGATTTGCTCCGTCTCGCGACTTGGCAGCCCTTTGTACCGGCCATTGTAGCGTGTTTCTAGCCCCAGGTGTAAGGGTAATACTGACCTGACATCATCCCCTCCTTCCTCCCTGTTACCAGGGCAGTCTAGCTAGAAAAATTCAACTAACTATAAGGGTTGCGCTCGTTGATGGACTTAACCAAACATCTCACGACACGAGCTGACGACGGCCATGCAACACCTGTCACCACGGTCCGAAGACACAGTCTCCTTTCGGAGTCCTTAGTGGGATGTCAAACCTGGGTAAGGTTCTTCGCTTACCATCGAATTAAAGAACACGCTCCACCGCTTGTGCGGGTCCCCGTCAATTCCTTTATGTTTTAGTCTTGCGACCGTACTCCACAGGCGGGATGCTTAACGCGTTAGCTTCGCTACTACAGGGGTCGATTCCCATAACAGCTAGCATCCATCGTTTACGGCGTGGACTACCGGGGTATCTAATCCCGTTTGCTACCCACGCTTTCGTGCCTTAGTGTCAGAAATGAGCCAGTCGCCTGCCTACGCCATCGGTGTTCCTACTAATATCTACGGATTTCACTCCTACACTAGTAATTCCAGCGACCTCTCTCATTCTCTAGCTTTGCAGTTTTGATAATGGATATGGGGTTGAGCCCCACGCTTTCACTACCAACTTACAATGCCACCTACGCAACTCTTTACGCCCAGTAATTCCGGATAACGCTTGGATCCTCCGTATGACCGCGGCTGCTGGCACGGAGTTAGCCGATCCTTATTCATATGCTACCGTCATAATCTTCACATATAAAAGCAGTTTACGACCCTAAAGCCTTCATCCTGCACGCGGTGTTGCTCCATCAGACTTTCGTCCATTGTGGAAAATTCCCTACTGCTGCCTCCCGTAGGAGTCTGGGCCGTGTCTCAGTCCCAGTCTGGCTGATCATCCTCTCAGACCAGCTAATGATCGTTGCCTTGGTAAGCCATTACCTTACCAACAAGCTAATCATACGCAGGCTGTTCCCAAACCGCCGAAGCTTTAATCCGAAGATCATATGCGGTATTAGACACCATTTCTGGTGCTTATCCCTCAGTTTGGGGTACATTCCTACGTGTTACTCAGCCGTCCGCCGCTCGTCACCCTAAGTGTTACCGCTCGACTTGCATGTATTAAGCACACCGCCAGCGTTCATCCTGAGCCAGGATCAAACTCTTCAAAAAAGAACTGATTCTGTTGTTTCTACTGTGTGTGAGACCGAAGCCTCACGAAGTTTTTAAACATTCAGTTAATGAACTGACGTTGATTTGCACTACATAAATTTTTAACGAACTCTCTTTTGCGCTATCGCCTTCTCTGGTGGAGAGAAATATTGGTGATCGCGATCGAGACAGACTCATAGTCAGGCCTCCAAAAGACTCGTATAATCCTACATGCTCAGAACAGATGTGTCAACAGATAACTTGGCAACTTATGTAGCGGTATTTACAATACTATCTTTTAAAGTTTTTATGCTTAGTGCAATTGGCGAACTATTGTGACTTGCTGGATTTGCTATTAGCAGATTTACTGTCAGTTGTTTCGTCATCTGACTCGTCGTCATCGTCGGATTCTTCGGCTTTGTTAATTAGCGCTAAGGATACTACTGAGTCTGAGTCTGATAGACGCATGATTCTAACGCCTTGTGTGGCACGTCCAAGTGATGGAATGTCATCTAGGCCAAGTCGGATTGTTTGACCGTTCTTAGAGATTATCAGAACCTCTAAGTTAGGGTCTTTGAGTGACTTCACGCCTATTAATTTACCAGTCTTTGCATTTACGACTGCCGACCGGATTCCTACGCCTCCACGAGCGTGCGCCGTGAACTGTGAGACCTTCGTCTTTTTACCGTATCCGTTTTCGCTGATAACGAAGATATTTGATTCGTCTTCGACAATATCCATGCCGATTACAGAATCTTCTGCTCGGAGTCGGATACCTCTCACGCCACGAGCCGTTCGACCCATAGCTCGAACTCCATTTTCGTGGAAACGAATAGCTTGACCTTGACTAGTACTTATTACAACTTCGTTATTGCCGTCTGTTGTTCGTATCCACCTAAGTTCGTCGCCTTCGTCTAGATTGATAGCAATTAGACCTGAAGAGCGTACGTTTTGGTACTGCTCAAGAGCGGTTTTCTTGACCGTTCCACGCTGTGTGCACATAAACAAGAAGCCTTTGTTTTCACTTGCTTTTGCTTTGAGCTTAATAAAGCTTGTAATAATTTCTTCTGGCTGTGTTTGGAGTAAGTTAACAATTGCGATTCCCTTGGCACTTAGACCAGATTTAGGAATTTCGTAGGCCTTGATGCGGAATACACGTCCCATGTTAGTAAAGAACAATAAGTACTCGTGTGTGCTTGCATAAACAAGGTGTTCAACGATGTCTTCTTCTTTGGTGCTGATGCCCCGCTTGCCCTTGCCGCCACGTCCTTGACGCTTGTACTCATCTGCGTTGTTTCGCTTGATGTAGCCGCCCTTTGTTAGGGTTATGACGACTGATTCGTCAGGAATAAGATCTTCGTCGCTCATTTTGCCTAGCTCGGTAGGAATAATCTTGGTTCGGCGCTCTTCGCCGTACTGCTTCTTAAGTTCTTCGAATTCGTCTTTGATGATCTTTAGAATCTTCTTTTCGTCTGAAAGAATACTCTCAAGTTCGGCGATAAGCTTCTTAAGTTCTGCGAGCTCGTCTTCGATTTTTTGTCGTTCTAGGCCTGCAAGAGCGCGCAACTGCATAGCAAGAATTGCTTTTGCCTGAATTTCGCTAAGCTTAAACTTCTTCATAAGGTTAGCTTGCGCCTCGTCGGTTGTCTGGCTAGCTCGAATAGTAGCAATTACTTCATCGATGTGATCAAGTGCAATCTTTAGCCCCTCAAGGATATGGGCACGATCAGTAGCTTTCTTTAGCTCGTACTCAGTTCGGCGCCTAACAACTACTTGTCGGTGTTTGATGTGTTCCACGATTACATCCTGAAGACCTAGGACTCTGGGCTGAATGCCATCTATAAGCGCCATCATGTTGAAGTTAAATGACGACTGTAGCTGAGTAAGTTTGAATAACTGATTAAGAAGCTTTTTAGGGAAAGCGTCTTTTTTGAGGTCAACAACAATTCGCACTTCACCACGAGAACTTTCATCTCGCAAATCGGCGATTCCGGTAATCTTTTTGTCCTTGTAAAGATCAGCAATCTTTTCGATTAATGAGGCTTTGTTTAGGCCAAATGGAATTTCTGTTATCAAAATCTGGTGTCTGCCTTTGGCTGTTTCTACAATCTCGGCTACACCACGAACTACCACTCCACCTCTTCCTGTTGCGTAAGCTGTTCTGAGTGATTCTTTTCCGTAAATTACACCGCCAGTTGGAAAGTCTGGACCCTTTACATATTCCAGTAAATCATCGACGGTAGCATCTGGATTTTCAATTTGGTGAATTGTCGCATCTAAAAGCTCATTTAAGTTGTGTGGCGGAATATTTGTTGCCATACCAACAGCAATACCTAGCTGACCGTTCAATAGAAGGTTCGGAAGCTTTGCCGGAAGCACGGATGGTTCTTGTTCTGATCCGTCAAAGTTATCGCGGAAGTCTACGGTGTCTTTGTTGATGTCCCCAAGAAGTTCTTCAGAAATCTTGGCCATTTTGGCTTCTGTATATCGATATGCAGCTGGCGGATCGCCATCCATTGAACCGAAGTTACCCTGACCCTTCACGAGCATGTGTCGCATAGACCAAGGTTGAGCTAGACGCACCATAGAGTCATAGATTGAACTATCACCATGAGGGTGATACTTACCAATAACGTCACCGACTACACGGGCGCTTTTTACAAACTTAGAGCCGGATCGCCAGCCGTTTTTGTCCATCGAGTAAAGAATTCTACGGTGAACAGGCTTCATACCATCACGAACATCTGGCAAAGCACGTTCTACGATAACGCTCATCGAATAACGGAGATAGCTGTCCTCCATTACGTTTTCTACGGATTCACGCTCTACGATTCTTGAATGCGAGTCGTCCTGCTGAACAATTTCAACTTCGGGAACATCTGATGTTTCGTTTTCTGCTGGTGGTGTTTTATCTTCTGCCATAGTCTAAATATCCAAATCCTTCACAAATTTTGCTCTGCTTGTAATAAAGTTCTTTCGTGGCTCAACTTCTGCGCCCATCAATTTATTAAAGATACTGTCGGCTGCTTCTGCGTCTTCGACCTGTATCTTCACAAGAACTCGTTTTTCTGGGTCCATAGTGCTATCAAATAGCTGTTCTGCATTCATTTCACCAAGACCCTTGTATCGCTTGACGTCTGTAAATCCTGCTTGTCTAAAGCGCTCGTCTTCTGGATTCACTTTTAGGCCTGACTTCTTACGTTCTTCGATTTTTTCATCAATTATCTTGTCTAGTGCACCTTCGTTATAGATAAGTACGTTTTCTGCCTTGCCGCCTGCCACAAGCTCAAACAGTGGAGGTTTTGCCAAGTACAAGTGACCACCGTCAATCAATGGCTTCATAAATCGGAAGAAGAAAGTTAGCAGCAAAGTGCTAATGTGTGATCCGTCAACGTCGGCGTCGGTCATGATAATTACTCGGTCGTAGCGAAGTCCATTCATATCGAATGATTCTTCAATTCCTATTCCGAGTGCCTTAATAAGGCTAACAATTTCGTTGTTTGCGAGCATTTTATCTAGTCGTGCACGCTCTACGTTAAGCACCTTACCTCTTAGGGGTAAGATTGCCTGACTCTTGCTGTCGCGGCCAGATTTTGCTGATCCACCAGCTGAGTCTCCCTCTACTAGGTAAATCTCAGACTTCTTAGGATCTTTGTTTGAACAGTCTGCTAGCTTACCAGGCATGCTTGCGCCGTCTAATACACCCTTACGGATAATGTTGTCACGTGCAGCTCGGGCTGCTTTTCGGGCACGGGCAGCTAACAATGATTTGCCGATTATCTTACGAGCAATAGCTGGATTTTCTTCCATATAGTATGCAAGATATTCGTTCATCACCTGTTCTACGTAACCACGAACTTCGGGGTTACCAAGCTTGTTCTTGGTCTGGCCCTCAAACTGTGGGTCTGGGAGTTTCACTAAAATGACGGCTGTTAGACCTTCTCTGGTGTCGTCACCCGATAGGTTGTCTTCTTTTTCTTTGATAAGTCCGTTTTTACGAGCGTAGTCATTGATGACTCGGGTTAGTGCAGCACGAAAACCAGTCATGTGTGTTCCGCCGTCTGGGTTGAACACATTATTTGCAAATGCTTTAACTGTTTCGCTAAATGCATCGGAGTATTGAACCGCTACTTCAACAATAGAGTCTTCGACTTGCTTCTCTACATAAAAAACATCGTCATCTACGACATCTTTGCCTTCGTTCAAGTGTTTTACATATGATTTAATACCACCCTCGAAATAGAAAGAGTAATTTTTGCCAGTTCGTTCATCTATAATGCTTGTTCTTACGCCTTTTGTGAGATATGCCTGGTGTCGTAATCGATCAAGAATTGTCTTGTAATTAAATACAGTAGTTTCAAAGATCGAATCATCTGCCTTGAATTCAATTTCTGTACCGTGTTCTTTGGTTGTGCCGACCTGCTTAATTGGGCTTTCAGGAACACCTTTTTTGTATTTTTGCTCATAAATTTTGCCATCTTTGAAGACTCTGGCTGTTAAGTCAGTAGATAATGCGTTAACAACACTGACACCTACACCATGAAGTCCACCAGATACCTTATAACCACTGGCATCACCACCGAACTTACCACCAGCATGAAGCACAGTGAGAACTGTTTCTAGAGCTGACTTACCTGTCTTTTTTACTTTATCGACTGGAATTCCACGTCCATCGTCTTTAACGGTCACAAAACCGTCTTCTTTAAGAGTTACGGTAACGGTAGTAGCATGACCAGCGATAGCTTCGTCGATACTGTTATCGACAATTTCCCAGACAAGGTGATGTAGACCATCAATCCCTGTTCCACCTATATACATACCCGGTCGTTTACGAACCGGCTCTAAACCCTCTAGTACTTGAATTTGACTTGCATCGTAATTGGACTGTTTTGACACTTCTAATTTACCCTCGTGTTCCTTTTTTTCTTCACCCTTTACGGTTAGTATAGGCTATTTCTAGCGTACTGACAACCATTAAAGACTTGTCTGAACACCTGTATTTATGGTTGAATAAGCATGAGTATTGTCCATTAAATATAAAAAGAAATATATGTTTAAAAAATTAGTAAGTAATTTACCGTTTAACCCGAGTCTCTTAGGAGAACTGGCTTTTTATTATGGGCGCCTTAAAAAAGAAGATCAGATGCGAAGACTTGGGTTTATCATGATTGTCCTAAGCATGTTTGTTCAGTTATTTGCTGTTATATCTCCACCTGAAGCCTCACTTGCAACATCCGACAATGACGTTTTAAGAGGGGGGTTTTCTAGCAAGAGCGAAGCCGTCGGCTACTGCGTATCTGATAAGCAAGGCTTTAAAGATGTATTAGCATACTATGGAATATCTTGCTCGCACTTAGAAAAAACTGCTGTCAAAAAAAGCATAAAATCCACCGACCATAATAAACAACTTGATTCTATGGGGCGTGAAAGTAGAGGCTCTGTAATAACTCGCACCGGCAAGCCAACTGACGAATATCCTGTTCGGATAGGCGGTACTGTTTTTTATTTACGCAATCTATGGTCTTTTGATACTTACAGCCATTCTACTTACGATGTACTTGAAGTTAAAAACGCCCAAAACCAAACTATTTATATTTTGTATGACTGCGGAAACATTGTGACAGTAGGTAATTATACACCTCCACCACCTCCACCGGTTCCGCCTGTTAAACCACCCACAACCCCAACACCTACACCTACTCCTCAACCTGAGCCAGAACAACCAATTGATGTATGTACTGAAACACCTGGTCCTCAATCTAGCTTTAGTCAATGCGACGTATGCGATAATATTCCTGGGACTCAAACATCTTCAATAGAATGCTATCCATGCCCCGAAGCTCAGAATGACTCATCAAATGAAGCCTGTTTAGAACTTAATAAAACCGCTTCAAATCTGACTCAAAATATCGATGACGCCAACAACACAATGGCCCATGCTGGCGACACAATTGTTTACACCTTGCACGTCAAAAACATTGGCACCAAAGACCTGCCATACTTTAGGTTTGAAGAAGACTTAACAGATGTACTGCAGTATTCCGACATTGTTAGCTCTGATGGCGCAACTATAGACGAGTACGACAAATTAACCTGGCCTACACAAACAATTCCAGCTGGCGAAACAGTTCATAAGAATATTAAGGTCAAGGTCAAAAACCCAATTCCGAATGCTCCAATATCAACGTCAGATTCAACATCTAATGATCTTGTAATGAACAATACATTTTATGGCCACAGTGTTAATATTTCTATTCCGAAGTCTGTGACTAAAACAATCGAAATCGCCACTAAAGAACTTCCACAAACTGGTCCGGGTGAAAGCATGTTAGCAATTATAGTAGTCACGATGATTGCTGGGTACTTTATGTCCAGGACTCATTTGCTTCGTAAAGAAACGCAACTTGTTAGACTTGAGCACGCTAATAACGGAATGGATGTATAATGAGTGAGTTATTTCCTGGAGCGAATCCAGAATCAAATGAGCAGTCAAAAGAGTTTGATGCATCGGAAGAATCCAGAAAAAATCTAGAGCGAATTAAAGAACTCGCCGAAAAAGAAAAACAACCTCAGGAATCAGATATAGAGTCCCTGAAAGAGGCGGCAGAATTTGAAGCCATAAAATCAGCTGTGATTGAAATCGACCAATCAAAAGAAGCAAAGCCGTCTACTTACCAAACTCAAAAAGAACTAAAGCAGGCCTCTTTTGATAAGACGCTTGCCAGCGTTCAAAAAAAGTTAAATCCAACCGAACGAACCCTTAGTAAGATAATCCACAACGACACCGTAGACAAAATAAGCAACGTTGGAGGTAAAACTATCGCCAGACCATCAGGACTATTTGCAGGTGGGGTATTCGCATTCCTTGGAGCTATTTCGGTGTTGCTTTTTGCAAATCGCGTTGGATTTACCTACAACTACACCGTAATTCCTCTACTATTTATTATTGGTTTTATTGTCGGCATTGTCTTCGAATTCTTAATAAGTAAACTTAAAAAATAGAGCTTAAGCCTTATCTGAGGCTACTGGGCTTAAATTACCGTCTTTGTCGATGTAGATTGTGTCTTCATCCGCAGTATTTTTATTCCTAACATTTAGCTCACCTTCAGTTTTCTTAAGCTCTTCAAGCGCTCCATCGTTTTTCTTTTGTGGAGGGTTGTTGGCGGCAGGAGCTGCGACCTGACTTGGGCTGCTAGTTTGATGACTGTTTTGAGGCATTTTCGGCTCGACTGTAGCTGGTTTTACATCTGCTTTAGGTGTTGGTGCATTTATACTAGAACTACTCGTCTGCGGTACGCTAGGTGACGAAAATGCCTTTGGTTTGTTGTTCATTGAAGGTTGTGACTTTGTACCCGGCACTGTGGCTGATGGTGATTGCCCAGGCTTTCGTTTTGAAAGCCAATCATCTAAGAACGATGACCCAGAAGGTGCCGGCTTTGCTGCAGGCGCACCTTGAGGAACTGGACCCTTATTAAAGGCTCCCTGAGAGCCTAATCTAGATGTCGGCTTAGGCGGTTCTTTTGTAGCAAGTCGCTTAAATACTTCTGCTTCGACCTTGCTTTTCGGTCTACCAAATTTTGCAGCCGAAAGCTGCTTCAATGCTTGGAATAATTTCTGATTTGGCTTACCTAGCGGCGGAAGTGACGCCATGCTAAAAGGAGATGTTGGGACTCCACTTACCAGCGTTCGGACAATGGTGTTATAGTTTGGAATCCTAAGTAAATCCTCTCCATCAAATGCTGGCTGGAAATATCGGGACAACATCTCAACGTCGTTTTGTCCGATCCTAAATGCCACGATTGTTCCCATGTTTCCAAATACTGCATCACGAATGTCTTCACTTAGCTGGGTCGTAAACTGGTTGGCTACTATAAGGTTAAGTCTATACTTTCTTGCTTCTGACATTATCGTTGCAAATGAGTCTGTTGAGAAGTTTTGGAACTCATCAACATATAGACAAAAATCTACACGATCATCTTCAGGAATATCAGAACGACTCATTGCTGCAGCCTGAAATTTCATAACAAAAATCATTCCAAGCAGTCGTGAATTTAGATCCCCCGTCCGACCCTTGCTAAGATTCACAATTAATATCTTTTTGTTGTCCATTATTTCTCTGAGGTTAAACGAGCTCTTGGTCTGGCCTATAATGTTGCGCATCATTTCGTTACTTAAAAACGCACCAAATTTACTAACAACCCAAGACGTAACTTCGCCGGCTTCATTTGAGCGTTGAGAGTTTGGCCATTCTTTTGTCCAGAAATCCAACACGTTCTGATCTTTAACGTATTGAAGTTTTTCTTTCATGAACTGCTGATCTATAAGTAGTTTTGGAACATCGACAAACGTTCCACCATTTGGATCTGCCATTAGCAGCTGCGCACAGTTGGTAAAAATTCTTTCAAATCTTGGGCCAATTATTCCTTGTTTTTGGGGATCATATAATTTGTAGAGCATGTTAATACACTCTTGAATAATAAAATCCTTCTGTTGATCATCGGCAAACTCAAATAAATTCAGTCCCATCGGATAATCCATATCTGCAGGACAGAAGTAAACCACGTCTTCGGTTCTCTCTCTTGGCACCATAGCAAGTAGTTTTTCAGCCGTATCTCCATGCGGATCAACGAAAGCCAGTCCGTCACCATTCAACATATCTTGAAGTGCTAAGTTTTCAAGAAAGGTGGATTTACCAGTTCCAGTTTGTCCGACGACATAGGCATGTCTTTGTCTATCACCAGGTGCGAGTCGAATTGGTTTTTTCGCTCCTCTAAATAGGTTGTATCCAAACAGCAGTCCTTCATCACCCATGTTTCGTGGACCATCGACTTGTTTAGAAGCCTGTCGTTGTAGCTGTGAAGTAGGTATATTCTTTTC
>JBFJNW010000006.1:0-12285 GCA_041617975.1 Saccharimonadales bacterium (SeqCode) | reverse complement strand
TTTTTTTATCTTTGTTCCATATTCTATTTGTAAATTCTAAAAATTCTAATAATTTTTCTTCGTCAAAAATCGCCACGTTAATGGGATTTAAAACTTTGCCCAATGAATCAATGCTTGATTCAAGATCCTCTTGTCTTGGGTTTCTGCCCTGGCGATGTTGAGCCATTGTGTTTACATACTCAGGGTCTGGATATATCAAGTGAACTGCTTCTTGTGGAGTGTTCCATGCTTCAGGAATGAAATTTTCTCGCACAAAGGGTGCATTAAGATTACTGGCCAATTCAGGTTCACGTTCAATTTGAATAGTTCCGTTATTTGTGTCTCTCACTCTGCATATAATGTAGCAACAAAATTGCAAATATGTAAATGGACTTAGTAAGTCTTGCGTATTACAATTAACTTCAATGTATAAAAGAGTCCTTATAAAGCTTTCGGGCGAACAACTTGCAGGAAAACACGAATTTGGGGTTGACCCAGAAATAGCAAAATACTTTGCTGATGAGTTAAAAAAGGCTCAAGCAAATGGTTGCCAAATCTTAGTTGTAGTTGGTGGTGGAAATATGGTGCGCGGCGCAGAAGTTGCTGGCCATGGAATAAAGCGAGTTACCGGTGATCAAATGGGGATGCTATCGGGCCTAATTAACGCCATGGCATTAACAGATATTTTTGAATCAGAAGGATTAAAAACTAGGTGTTTAAGTAACATATATGCCGAACAAATCGCAGAATCTTATTCTTTCCGTCTAGCAGAAAAACACTTAGAGCGAGGCAGAGTAGTCTTAATCGCCGGTGGACTTGGTAGGCCCTACTTTACTCACGACACAGCTGCCGTGAACCTTGCATTAGAACTTAGTTGCGAAGCAGTTCTAAAAGCTACTAAAGTCGACGGAGTTTATGACAAAGATCCGACTAAGTCTGATGACGCAGTCAGATATGAAAAACTAGATTACCAAAAAGCTGTCGAAAATAATTCTATAAAGGTAATGGATAAAGCTGCAATTGGACTAGCCATGGAGCAAGACATGCCTGTAATAGTCTTTGATGCAATGCAGGAAGATAATATCACTAAAATAATAAGTGGCAATAACATCGGCACAAAAGTTAGTTAACGTTTGCAATACCCGGCTTGTCTGCAAGTCTTTCAAGATGTGACATGAATGGGTCAACTTCGCAATAATTAGTAAGAATTAGGTGCGCCATATGCATCGCAGGAATACCTACATTCCTAACCTCGCTTCTTAGACTACTGCTCCGTGCACTACGGTGTTCGTGTGGTTCGGTGTAATCTTGAGGTAGTGCAACTATTAGTAAGTCTTTTGCTTCGCTTAAATCAGAACTAGTTGTCTTTACATGACCTAGTCTTGATTTTAAGTTAAAGCCTAGTGTATTTGCTAGTTGGGTGCGATAAATAGCAGCATCACCCACGGCTTCTTCTGTTAAGTTTGCAAATGCATTGTAGTTATCTTCGTCTGCTTGTGCTCGATGAACTTTTTTTAATAATTTAGCAATATGGTCACCTATATGGTCAACTTTTGCATCTCTTTTGCAAGTTCCGTTGCTTTCTCTGGTGTAGGTTTGGTCAAAGTATATCTTATCCCATCTTTTTTGAGCTTCGCGTAAAAATGGGTCATTCATAAATCTCGGCTCAAGTTGTAACTTTTCTTGCAATGAAACTGTGTTGGAAATAATGGATCTTTTTGATGGTGCAAAACCTATTCCACGCACAGAAACTGTGCTGTAGGTGCCTTGCCCTGCCATAATAGTTGGTTCTGTTGTCATATATTTCCTATTTATTTGGCGGAGAGAGAGGGATTCGAACCCTCGATACACATTGCTGCGCATACACGCTTTCCAAGCGTGCTCCTTCAGCCACTCGGACACCTCTCCTAGTATCAACCAGTATAACCGTGAAAGAAATTTTGTAAAATATTGACAAATTAGGTTGTCTACGGTGTTGCTCTTGGGGTACACTTAATTAAATGGCTTTAATTAAATTGAACGAAGTAAGTAAGCTTTATGGCTTTGGAGACGCAACTACTGTTGCGGTTGATAGCGTTTCCTTAGAAGTCGAAAAAGGTGAATTTATTGCAGTTATGGGTCCTAGCGGATCTGGTAAATCAACTCTAATGAATCTTATTGGGTTACTTGATAGACCAACTCACGGGACATATCTACTTAACGAAAGGCACGTATCAAGATTGCGACCAAATCGCAGAGCTAAGATACGCAGAGACGGAATTGGATTTATTTTTCAGAACTTTAACTTGCTTCCTAGGCTCAATGTTCTTGAAAATGTAGCATTGCCACTTTCCTATAAAGGCATGCTGCAGGCGTCACGCCTTAAACGTGCTGCAAATGTTTTAGACCAAGTGGGGCTAGCGGATAGAGAATATTTTATGCCGAAGCAATTAAGTGGAGGTCAAGCACAGCGTGTCGCTATTGCAAGAGCTCTGGTAACAAATCCTGATGTAATTATTGCCGATGAACCCACAGGAAACCTTGACAGTGTTTCTAGTAGAATTGTAATGGAGCTTTTAAGTGATCTGCATAAAATGGGACACACTATTCTGATGGTGACTCATAATCCAGAACTAACTAGGTATGCAGGTCGAGTTTTGTTTATGCACGACGGAGAAATAATTGCCGATGAACGCACTAAAGTTGGTGAAGTCCCTGCAGTCGCTCAAAAGCTTTATTATCTTCCAAAGCACACCGATGAAGATGATTTGGCTGGAGTATCGGCTTTAATGGGCGCTATTCCACAAAATTCTCAAAAGAAGTCAAAAGCCAAAAAGAAATCTACCAAAAAACGCAAATACACTCGCAAGAAAAAGGAAGATAAATAATGTTACTTGGCGGATATATAAAATTAGCTCGTACTGCAATGCGTACTTCACGCTGGAGAAGCTTGCTAACGATGCTTGGCATTATTGTTGGTATCGTAGCTGTCGTTACTACTGTATCCATTGGCGAAGGCGTAAAACAGCAAATTACTACTCAAATTAATATTCAGGGCGACGATCAAATAACGATTTTGCCAGGAAAAACTGAAGCACAAGATGCCAAAACATATTTTGCACGATTGAGTCCTACTGCATCAAGAGCCAAGATAGTTTTTGATGAACAAGATTATCAAGCAGTTTTAAAAGTTCCTGAAGTAACTGCCGTTACGCCTTTTGGACACGTAGCCGGAGAAATAAAGTCACGCGATGGTGTCTATCAAGGTGCAGAGATTATTGCTACAAGCGAGAATTTGCCAAAAATTCTTAATAGAAAAGTAGAGTTCGGATCATTTTTTAGTGATAAAACTAACTCAACAACAAATGGTGCGGTTATCGGGCTAGAAGTAGCAGAAAAAATGTTTGGCGAAAATGTACCTCTAGGTCGTGATTTTACAATTAGAGGAACTAGATTTATTGTTCAGGGGGTTTTGGAAGAATTCGATGACACTTCCCCGCTACTGGCACTAAACGATTTTGATAATTCGATTTTTATTCAGCATCGATTAGGTCAAGAGCTAATGAATGGCAACATGCAAATATATCAAATTTTAGGCCGAGCAAAAACAGTCGAAACAACATCTTCTGCTATTGAAGCGATAAAAGCATCTCTAACAAAAACTCGTGGATCATCAGACGATTTCTCTGTTCTTAAGCAATCGGATACACTTCACATTGCTGAGAGTACCTTAACTCTGCTTACTTCAATGATTGCAGGCGTAGCTGCCATATCCTTGCTCGTTGGAGGGATAGGAATTATGAACATCATGCTTGTTTCGGTCACAGAGCGAACCCGTGAGATAGGTGTCAGAAAAGCTGTTGGAGCCACAAACAGACAGATTATGTATCAGTTTTTAACAGAAGCTGCGGTTTTAAGTATAGTCGGAGGAATACTCGGTGTGTTAATGTCATTATTCGCAAACTTTATGCTTAGGATAACTACAGATCTACAGCCAGTAATTACTTTAAATTCAATGCTAATTGCAGTTGGTGTATCTTTTGCGGTAGGAATAATATTTGGTGTTGCTCCAGCTGCTATTGCTGCCAGAAAAGACCCAATTGAATCACTCAGATACCAGTAAGGATTTTACTTTTTTAGTCTATGAATCTCAGTAACGAACTTTTTGATTAAGACTGCTTCTGCGATCAATCCGAGAATTAAAATCATTGTTCCGCTATAGTGACTAGAAACATATATGCTTAGCCCTGCTCTAGTTATAACAGGCGTAATTAAACTTATTCCTAACAGAGTTAACGCGCCAAAAAATAGGCTGGAAAATATTAATGGAATCAGAGCATGTCTTGTTTTAGGTCTTTCGTGTTGCATGGTCATTGCTTCTAGCCAAAGGCCAAAAAGCACAAAAGCTAAAAATATATGAACTAAAATAAGAACAATTTGCAACGTATCTATGGCACGAACTGGAATCTCAAGCATGCTAAATAGATAAGAAGCTTTCTGTGCTGTTGTAATTGCGCTAGATTCAAATACATCCTGAATAATTAAGATATTTGCTAGCCACATGGCCAGTAAAACGCTACCAAAAGATGTAAAAAAACCGTAGATTACGTTCTCTGGTCTTGAGAATACTTCAACAATTGTCACGTAACCTTTTACTATTTTTTTGATAACAAGGTTTATGGAAAAAGCTGTACTTTTGAGTTCTTTATAAATAGCTTTTGATATATTTTTTACACTATATTTCATGATGTATGTGCTTACTATCATACAGGTCTTTGTAATTTCTACAAACTCTGCATACCCCTGTTTTTATTAAGTATTAGCAGAATTAGCTTGACATTAAATACTATGACTGTAGAATTATCCCTTGTGTCTAGACTACGTGAGGTGGTATAGCACAAAACCGGGCAAACAGACAGGTGTGGGTGCCCGAATTTTAAAAAAGAATTTGAATAATAACTAGGAGGGTTTTAGATGCGTATGACCGCTTATTTAGCGGCCATTGCTACAAGTGTGCTGATTTTTTCAGCGCACACTGCCAAGGCAGGTGCATTGTCGCCAGCGGAGCTTGCTTTAGAAGATTCGCCAACAGTACTTAAACAATTATCAATTGATGTAGCGGAAGTTGAAAAACTCCAGGATCAGATTGCCGAAGAAGCGGTACCATCAGAGCCTGAAAGTTACATTATTAAAGAGGGAGATTCTTTATCAAAAATTGCTAAAGAATTTGATACAACATGGGTTAAGTTGTATTTCAAAAATGAGAATATTTCTCACCCTGACCAGTTAGAAGTCGGAATAAATATAATAATTCCACAATCAGACGAAGAGCTGAAGGAGCGCGACTTGCCTCAACCTGAAGTTGTTGAACCAGTTAGAGCTGTATCAACTAGGGCAAGTTCTCAGCAGTCAACATCATCATCAGTTCGTAATACATCAAGCCCGCGAGGTAGTTCAAGTGGCAACTTATACGGCTATGGATACTGTACGTGGTATGTAAAAAATCAACGGCCCGATTTACCAAATAATTTAGGTAATGCCAATACTTGGTATTCTAGAGCGGCAGCCCAAGGTATGGCTGTTGGTAGTACTCCAAGAGTCGGCGCAGTTGCAACAACTACAAGCGGCGCGTTAGGGCACGTAGCCTACGTAACGGCTGTTAATGGTGACGGAACTGTCACGGTTAGCGAAATGAACTGGAAGGCATGGAATGTTAGAAGTTCTAGGGTTGCCCCAGCGTCAAGCTTTATGTACATATATTAACAATGAAAAAAGCGTAAAAATTCCCACCTTTTAATGTAGGTGGGTTTTTTATATCGAAAATTATTTAATGATGAAGTACAAAATGGCTAAAAATTTTATGGGCCGCTATTCGAAACGATGGCTTAAATATAATTAGTCCACTAAGAGTTATTGCACTAATAGCAGCTACGCTGCTAAAAATTATCATAATCGGATTTGGTTTATTGACTGACAACTTATTTAAATCAGTAGCAACATTGCCTGCTATGTCATCAGAAGAACCACTTCCATTTTGACTAGCCGCAACAGACTCGCTTTTTTCTTCTGTTTCACCGTCTATGGAATCCGTATCATCAGATTCTTTATTACTAGATGAAGAATTCGAGGCTGAGCTATTCCCGGATGAGCTATAGGTAGAAGAACTACCTGACGAGGAGCCACTTGAAATACCAGAACCTTCATTTGATGTTTCTGTAGGCTGCTCAGGAGCATCTTGAAGCTTATATACTCTTACGTAATCAATCTCCATATCTCCGGGCAAGGTGGCGCCAAGATTACCGTTGTTATATCCCCCTACTCCATCTTCATTACCGGTGTAGCCGTATCCAAGCCCTGAGCCATCAGGTTCATCATAAGTTGGAAACTTCCCTCCTACTGCTAGATTGAGGATTATGGCTCTATCGAGGCTTAGGAGAGTTTCTATGCCATTGGTTGGCGGAGAGGTCGATTCGCACTTGTTTGGGTTGGTTGTACAATTTGGAGCCGAACCTGCAACATACTTTCGTAGCGTAATGCCTTCCCAATCAAGTATCGGTACATTGTCAAAATAATATGTAATTTTGTTGTCATCTATTTTTGCTCCATAAGTATGCCAACTGTTAGTCGCTCCAGTGTAAGAGCCATAATTAGAATTATTTAATTGTGTGCCAAAATTGCTTGAATCATTTGATATGTTATGTCTATTTAGGTTATTAGTTCCACCCAAAGAGCAGTTCCCGGTTGAGCATTTGTACCACATGCTGCTATGCGTAAGATCAGGTTAGCCTCCAACAAGTTCCGTTATATCAATTTCACCATAATCAGGCCAAGGCAATCCTTGTCCAGAATCTGGACTAACTAACCAAAAAGCACCCCAAAATGGGTTTCCTGAAGGCATTTTTATTCTTGCTTCAGCATAACCCTTACTGAATTTAAACTTGTTTGCACCTTGCGAGTACCAGCCTCTAGTTGTGATAAGCCCGGATGTAAAATGATAGACTTTGTCACCTGGCCCGTCTGGATTATTGCTACCAGCGCCGCTACAGGTTACAGTTTCTCTTTTAGCTGTAATTTTAAGCGCTCCGGACCCTACCGATATATTATTGGCATATATGCAATGATCTTCGTTGTTATTGGCACCAAAGTTAGTGTTATTGATGACATTCCATTTGTTGGTATCAACCGATGAGCCACTAAACTCATCACTAAATACAAGCGACCACTCCTTGCCTGAACCGGCACTTGGCAGCGCACCACCTTGTTTAGTAATTCCAGTCAGCAATGAAAGTAGCAAAAGTACGCTCGTGAAGGTAATTAACAAATGTGATGAATGAAATATCAAGGGATGTATTTTAGTTTTAGTCATCTATATATAAGTATATGACTAAATTTGATTACAAAGAAGCTATGTTGAATAGATCATGTTATCTGTCGTTGCTATTTGCAAGATATCACGGCTTCATGAAAGTGGTAATACGAGTCTAAAATCTGATTTCTGCTCTGGGCAGCACTTCTCCAGATTGAGTAACAGGTATTGCTTGAATTTTGCCTCCTTGATTAATAGTATCTTTTACCCATTTTTCCAGTGATGCAATTTGACTATTAGCATCAATAAGATACCGACTTTTGTAACCGGACTTAACGCTATCTATAGTATTTCTAAGCATTGGTAGGTAGAGTTTTTCTACTGCTTTTCTATTTAACGCAGATGAAATATCGGTCCACCCTTTTATTAGCTTTCTGGAGACCCTTCGTTGTTTTATGCTTTCTTTTATTTCCTTCTGTACAGAATCCAAAATTATATTGTAAGTAAGGTCGTGTAGCTGTGTTTCGTTGAGGTGTTGATGGTTGCCGTATAGTTTCTTGCTAGTTATGTTCTTATGTGTAAGCATTGGCATAAATTGCGCAACGCGTTGCTTGTCGCCACTTAGTATCAGAGGCATGTCTGGAAGCCTTAAGTGAGATTGCATGTTTTTGGCTACGTATTGTAAGTATATTTGTTCCTCTTCCCACTTATGATCTTCCGATCCTCCGTGTCCATGGTACATTGGCGTGGACTTTCTATTTCCTCTTGGTGTATGGAACTGGTCATTAGATTCGTAATCGCTTTCCATCATTTCTTTCATGCTTTTAAGGTCTAGTGGTTCGATTCTGGTCATAGTGGTTGTATCAGCAATGAATAATCTTGGATTAGAAAGGTTTATGTCTAAAACGTAATAGCTACGATTCATGCTTTGTGCCAAAATAAGTGGCGATAGTACAAACTCACTTCCAACTTTAGTCGATTCAGTGACCTCAATCGGAAGTTTAATAGTCTCGACCCCCTTATTGTCAGCGATTACTGCAAGTCCAGCTGATTGGTGAAACCAAAATTCTGTTTGCTTCAATATGTCATTTAGTTCATATAAGATATTTGTTATGGTTTCATCGTGTTTATCAGTATGGTTTTTAATTTCTTGGATTGCGTTTTTGAAACGCGTCTTATCTTCTTGAACGTTTGGACCATTGCTTTTTGGATGAGTTGGTATGTATATAGAGACTTTAGTTCCCTTGTTTTCATTTCTGTTAATTAAACTTGCAATAGTACGGTTAGATAGTTTCATTTTGCCTCCTTTAGATGCATTTTCATACTAAAGGGGATATATACATTTGTCTGTGAGCAAAATCACAGCGAAATACAGATTATTTCAGAACTGCTTTTATTCTTCTTATACCAGCGCTTGAAGATTCTTCTTTTATGATTTTAAACTTCTTGTTTTCTTCAAATAACTGGAGTGTGCGATCTACGTGAGGACCACCGCATATTTCGAAACTGAACGGCTTTTCCGCACCATCTGCAATCATTTTGTAAACTTTTACAGACTTGCCGTATCTGTCACCAAATTGTCCAAGGGCGCCTAGTGGTCCTGTTGCTTCTTCTGTAGGATACTCTGCAAAGCTAACCTTCAAATCTAGACTAATCTGTTCGTTAACAATCTCTTCCACTTTAGATAATTGTTCGGAAGTAACTTTTTCCGGGTGGCTAAAATCAAACCTGAGGCGTTCTTCGGTAATATTACTTCCATGCTGAACGACATGGTCTCCTAGTACATCTCTAAGTGCTTGATACATTAAATGAGTTGCTGTGTGGTATTTTTTATGTTGGAGAGTCTGGCCTCCTAGGCCTCCTTTAAACGTCCCTTTTGTGGCAGTTTGACTTCTTTGGCGCTGTTCTTCCATTTTATTATCAAATTCTTGTTTCCAATTTTTGCTAATTTTCAGCCCCCTAATATTGGCTTCTTCGTAGCTAAGTTCTAGTGGGAATCCGAAGGTATCATAAAGAGTAAAAAATTCTGATCCAGTAATTTCGTTATCTGACATTTTCTCAAGCTGTCTTAGGCCTTTTCGTAAGGTTTGCCTAAAGATCTTCTCTTCCTTAACAAGTGTTTTTATAATTTCATCACGATTATTTTTAACTTCTGGAAAATCTTTTTCATAAAGTTCAGCAATAACCGGTACGATCTCTTCTAAGAAGTTCTGTTCCATGCCAAGTTCGAATGCAAATCGAACAGCACGACGAATTAGCCTACGCATGACGTAACCTTGCTCTTTATTGCTAGGAATTATGCCATCTACAGCTAAGAATGTTGCTGCTCGTAAGTGATCAGTAATGACACGCATTGCAGTCGTGTTAGAGTCATACTTTTTGTTACTCAATTGTTCTAGTTTTTCTACTATTGGCCACATTAGGCTAATTTTGAAAACATCAGGAGTGTTTAAAGAGGCTGCTGCGATTCGCTCTAGTCCACCGCCATAATCTACATTCTGATTTGGTAGCTTTGTGAAGCCATCTTCTGTCTTCATATACTCCATGAACACAGAGTTTCCAAGCTCGATATATCTACCACAGTCACAATTTATATGACAATTTTCGCCATAAGATTTATTGTGTGGGATTTCTGGGAACAGATAAAATACTTCTGAGTCTGGACCACCCGGTTCACCCACCGGCATGCTTGATGCTTTTCCGGCTCTACACCACCAGTTTTTCTCACCATAGAATGAAATGCGCTTATCTTGACCGCCTAATTTAGCACCGTTTTCTTCAGTTCCCAAATCTATTTGTTCGTGATCGAGCCCTGCTTTTTTGAATATTTCTACCCATATTTCAGCCGCTTCAGTGTCTTTTGGTATTCCTGCACTCTCATCTCCACTAAAACAACTTACATAAATTCTGGTTGGGTCTAGCATTACAACTTCTGTTAAGAACTCCCAAAACCATGGTAATTGTTCCTTTTTAAAATAATCACCCAGGCTCCAGTTTCCAAGCATTTCAAAAAATGTCGTGTGTCGATTATCTCCGATTTCTTCTATGTCTTGCGCTCTTAAGCATGTTTGACTGTCTGTTAGTCTTTTACCTTCAGGATGAGCCTCTCCTAATAAGTAGGGCATCAATGGCTGCATTCCTGACCCAGTAAACAAGGTTGTAGGATCGTTTTCTGGCACTAACCTTGCGCGAGCAATTGTGGTGTGTCCTCGTTTGTTAAAAAATTCTAAGTATAGTTTTCTGATTTCTTCTGCTTGCATATGGATGTAAGTATACCAAACATCTTTGGGTGGACTGCTTATATAAATATATTTTTATTTAAATACAAACTAGAACAAGCAGATTATTCGGGATGATTTACTTCTTATGCTAAATTTGACATAATTCTAAGGAGTAAATAGTACTAATGCTTTGAAGAAAAAACTTACATTTTTGCGTGGAGTGATCGGCCGCCGTCATAACAGCAGTAAGCCTGTTAAGCGCTTTGCTGATTTTAAACCTGGCGGCGTTTCGCAGGCATGGACTCATTCTGTTGTAAATGTGCGTCACTTGCTAAAGGATTATGGTTTGCCATTTGCCCTTACGTTTATTTTCTTAATTTTAGTTTTAATTGCAGTGGCTTATAAATCAATCCAAAAAACTTCTCTGGCAAACTTACTTTCATCTACTACGACCGTTAACCAAGATTATGATTCTTTAATAAGTGCCGATACCTTCAGTGATGCAGTGGTTACACAAGCAGATGACGAAAATGACAGTCAAGCTCCACTCGGTACTCCTACTTCAACGACTTTTAATAGTGGTTCTGATGAAAACGACAATAATAGTCCATCACAGCCATTAATTCCTAATAATGGCGGCACCAATCCAAATCCTAATCCAGATCCAGGAACCGACCCAGATCCACAGCCAACTCCTAAGTTTGCAGCTTCGATTTCTAGTTTCCAAAAGTCAAACGAAATTATTGACTGCCCTGGTCCACAAATACTTAAGGCTAGCTGTACAATTCATTATGAATACACGGCCAACGTTTCAACCCAGAATGGCCCCGGTAATGTTACTTATAGTTGGCGGAGTACGGCTCCTGGAGTTAACGAAGATTCACAGTATGAGGCCAATTCTGGACAGCAAGTTAAAACTATTAAAAAAACTGTCAGTCTATCTTGCCGGGAGCCCAACGTATACAATATCCAATTTTTAGTTAATTCCCCCACTCAAGTATCATCTGCCACTCTAACAATTAACCACAATTGCTCATGATTAAACTACCTAAACACATGCCACACAACAGTAATTTACACCGTAGATTTGTACTAAGAGTGTTGTTGCCACCGTTTATTGCGCTTTTTGCCTTAACGGTTATCACTCTTATCCAGCTTGGATCTATATTAAGACAACAGTCTGAGAGCAGTTTATTACAAGCAGCTAATACGGCGTCAGTTGCATTGGAGCGAGAGTTTGAAATTAGAGAAACGGTGCTTGTGAGGACGGGCGAAGAACTACAATTAATTAAAAGTGAATACGATGACTCTCGGCTTAAACTAGAACAACAATATTCTGCATGTTTTGAACATGTTAGAACGGGTAATAACTATGTGGATGCTCCAGATAATTCTTGTCAGGTATTTGCAGATGACCTTGCCCAATATGGCAATCGTTCAACGGTGGTATCAAACTCATATGTTCGAAACGTCGAGCAACTTAATAAAGATGAAGGTCAAAGAATTAGTGAACGATTAGGCGCGTTTAAACAATTCTTCCCAGAAACTCTAGCCCTGGTATTAGTAAACAAAGACAATAAGGTGATAAGTTCAGCGTTATCTGGTGCGTTTAAAGGATCGACTAAGAACTTTTTACCATATTCAAATGAGGCCATTAAAAACCCGGTAAATGGGGATATATTAATTTTAGAAGGTTATAAATTAAGCGTTTTTGCTTTTCCGATGAAAAGCGGTGGCTCAATTTTAGCGGCTTATGATGTATTTAATGAACAGTTTATACGAAAGACTTGGGATGATGCT
>JBFJNW010000005.1:0-12373 GCA_041617975.1 Saccharimonadales bacterium (SeqCode) | reverse complement strand
TTTAGTGAGTAAGAAATTAACAAAACAAGAATTAGAGCAAAAAGTAGCTAACTTAACAGAGGCGCTTCAAAGAGAGCGTGCAGACGCAGAAAATGTACGCAAACGCGCAGAGATGGACCGAGCTGCACTTGCTGATGTCCATAAAGCAAACGTTATTCACATATTATTGCCGGTAATTGATAATTTTGATCGAGCGCTGAAACATATACCTAAAGATCTTGAAAAAAACGACTACGTAAAAGGCGTGCAGGGTGTTGTAAAGCAGTTTGAAAAAACACTAGCTGACATGGGTGTAGAGAGAATCAAAACTGTCGGAGAAGAATTTAACCCTGAGCATCATGAAGCGGTGAGCATGGAAGAAGGCGAAGGCTCAAAAGAGATTGTTAGCGAAGAACTCCAGTCTGGATACCGTTTGCACGACCAAGTTATTCGAGCTGCAATGGTCAGGGTTAAGTCAGAGTAGGTCCTAATGGTTTTTAAATCACCACGCTACAGGACACCTGAGTTTAGAAATTGTGGCGATGACTGCGAGTTAAGGGCGGCAATACACGACAGAAGCCCTAATCTAGTCGGAGAAATAGGAAAAGCTGCAACAGAATTAGGTAAACTGCTTCAAGAAGATAGGGCGTGGAAAAACGAGACAACTGGTATTGAAAGAGCAAATGAAGTATTAAGACGTCATCAACTAGATGATATAGACCATGATTTTGAGCATGAAACTCAACTTACAGCATTGAAATTGTACAGGTGCGCTTACAGGCAAACATATAGTTCATGTAGAGAAGTAGAAGTTTCAATTAATAGCGAATATTTGTAAAATTTTAACAACAAATAATTACCATTTTTGAGTAATGAGCGTATTATTGATATCATAAGCAGTATAATTCAGGAACTTAAATATGGCTCAAAAAAAGCAGGTTCGTAGAAAAACTCCAGTTAAAAGTAAAAAATCCAAAAAAATAGTTGTCGATAGAATCAAAGAACTTCGGGCTTTGCAGTTATTTGGGTTTGTATTTATTTTTTCTATTATTGGAATTATATTTTTGCTGCAAAGTGATGCAGCAACACCTAAAAATTGTGAAGCAGGTTCAAGCAGTTGTAATTATATAGGCTCTACATATAGCGATCCTGTTCAGTCCACGGTAGATGCAGTAAAACGCGCACAAAACAGAGACAAATATGACAAAACTAGCTGTGGCGGTAATCCAATACGTGGATGTGGAGATTTTGGCTTGTTAGTTGGTGGTGTTGGAATTCAATCCAGCGAAGTAGAGAAAAGTCCTCAACCTGGTACCTTTTCTTTCACAGGCAATTACTCACATTCCGCAAATAATGACCCTATAGTATTTCCAGGCAGTGCTGGTGCTTCTCACGAACATGATTTTTTTGGCAACACAACACTTGACCATAACTCTACTACTGATTCTCTCGTTAAGGCTAAAACTATTAACCTTAACCTAGGGGATTATGCTGGAGAACAGGTTGGAGATGCGTCATCGTATTGGTTCCCAGCTGTTTATCAGGACGGAAAAAAGATTGAGCCTTTCGGGTCTACAATTTACTATCGCGTATCGAAAGGACTTGAAGGTTCAAGCTCTGCTGGAAAAGAAAAAGTCCAGCCATTCCCTACAGGGCTTAGGATGATAGCTGGCAATGCAAAAGCTACTGCTTCAAACCAAAGAGAAAGTGTGTTCTTCAAAGATGCTTGTGGCGGTGGCGGCAATACAATTGGCAAAACAAATATGATTACATCTGATTGCGGCAAAATACAGATGGTTCTTAACTTCCCATCATGGTGGGATTGCAAAAACCTAGACTCTCCAGATCATAAAAGTCATATGTCATACACAAAATCTTCTTCACACTCCTGCCCTGTGCCAGAAATTCAAGTCTTTGTGCAATATAGGACAAATGGTGGATCTGGCTTTAAGTTAACGTCAGGAGAATGGTATACGGGTCATGGAGATTTTTGGAACGCCTGGGACCCGGCATTACTTAAGGGATTAGTAGACAACATAATGAACGTAACGGAGCGAAACGACGCTGCTAGGTTAAAACGAGCAGGATCAACTGAAGTTATTCAAACTTCTGAGATTCCTTCAGATCCTATTGACCAAACACCAACAGATGGTGGTAGTGGCGATGGCACTTCAAGCGGAGGTGGTTCAACTAGTACAGTTACGCTTAAACCTCCAGTAAATTTGAAATCTGAAATTCTAAGTCCCACAGAAGTTGTGTTGACCTGGGATGATAATAACTCTGCACAATATATCGTTTACAGGGATTCCGTGCGCGTTAATAACGTTTACGGAGCGAGAATCAAAGACACGGGAGTTGAAGCTGGTAAATCTTACAGCTATACGGTTCAGTCTGTTGACGCTGCTGGAAATAAAAGTAATCAATCAGAGCCTCTTAATGTAACAATGCCCCAACCTCAGGACACAGAAGGTCCTTCTGCACCAGGCGATTTCAAGGCTTACGAGAAAAATGGAATAGTAATTTTGCAGTGGACTGCCGCTACAGATAACGTTGGCGTAACCGGATATAACATTAATAAAGACGGTAATTACTATTCATCGGTTAGCGAAAACACTTTCTCATTTGGTGATAGCAATGTCGAACCTGGAAAAACTTACGTTTACAGAGTAAGAGCAAAAGATGCTGCAGGCAATGTAGGTAGCAACTCACAAGAAATAACAGTGACTATTTCAAAACCAGAACCAGTCAATAATGGCGTAATTCAAGGCAGGGTAACCGACAATCGTGGAAAGCGCATTTCCAATGTAACAATTGAAGTTAGCAACAGTAACAAAACATACACAGCATCTACAAATAGTTACGGACACTTCTATTTTGGCAACGTGGTGCCCGGTGACTACGAAGTAATATTTACTCATCGTAGATATGAGACGGTAAAACGCAATGTTACGCTAGAATCTGGTGGAATTGTACGAATTAATGATGTAGAGATGAGGAGATAAGAAGATGGCAAACAAAATTCAAAAAAGCGCCAATTCAGTATCTGTATCACGAAAACTACGCCCATCGATAGCATCAAAATTCCTGACTTTGTTGGTTTTAGTAATGGTTGCGGGAGCAGCATATTACTTTGTAGAGCAACGTGACACGTCTGGTCCAAATGGTAAAGTTGTATATATTCAAATGACCGATGCAGGATTCGTTCCTGAAACCATAGTAGTATCTCCGGGAACAACAGTGGCTTGGCAAAATAGCAGCGCTAGCAGCGTAGATATTACTCCAATATCTATTACTGGACACACTGGACATAGCTTTTTACCGGGATTTGACGGTGCCCAGTTAAGCCCTGGCGATGAATATCATTTTATATTTGAATTACCAGGAGAATTTAGTTATAGCAACTCCGATGATCATAGTGACGAATCGGGTGATTCGCACAATTCTGACAACTATCCACAATCCGGTGGAAAAATAATAGTCCAAGAACTGTAAAAAATAATTTAGCACTCTTGACACTTGAGTGCCAATTTATTTATGATAGAATAGTTTTAGCACTCATGAACAACAAGTGCTAAATCACATACTAGGAGAAGTCAATGGCTGGGCGCAATATAAAACACTATCCAGTTAAATATGTTTTGTTGCTTTTAACATTGTTTGCTCCATTATTTTGGTACTTTAGTCTTCCTTGGTTCGTAAATACAACCGCAACAGACTATTTTGTATCAACGCTCATAATAACGATTGTATATAGCGTTGTTTGGGTAACGTATTTAGCTATTCGTAATAAAATAGGAGAATAAAATGGGTAAAATTATCGGAATCGATTTAGGAACTACTAACTCAGCAATGGCTGTGATGCAATCTGGAAAACCAGAAATAATTGCCAACAGTGAAGGCAACAGAACAACACCAAGTGTAGTTGCGCTAAACAAAAACAGCGAACGACTTGTTGGGCAGGTTGCTCGTCGCCAGCAAGTTACGAATCCTAAGAACACGATTTATGAAGTAAAACGATTAATTGGTCGACGCTGGGAAGACAAGGAAGTTCAGCGCGATATCAAGCTTATGGGTTACGAGATGGTCAAGAGCGGTAATGGCGTAAAAGTTAAAATGGGCGACAAAGAATATAGCCCAGAAGAAGTTAGCGCTATGATCCTATCCAAACTTAAGGCAGACGCTGAAAGCTATCTTGGTGATAAAGTTACCGAGGCAGTTATTACAGTTCCTGCATATTTTGATGATTCTCAACGTCAGGCAACTAAAGACGCTGGAAAAATTGCTGGTCTTGAAGTAAAGCGCATTATTAACGAACCAACGGCGGCAGCGCTGGCTTACGGACTTGATAAAGATGCTAAAAAAGACGAAAAAATCGCAGTATACGACCTAGGTGGTGGTACATTCGACGTCTCAATTCTAGAACTTGGTGATGGTGTCTTTGAAGTAAAAAGCACAAATGGTGACACGCACCTTGGTGGAGCAGATTTTGACAGAGTACTAGTAAATTATTTTGCAGATGAGTTCAAAAAAGAACATGGGATAGACATTACTGAAGACAAAGCAGCCATGCAGCGACTACGTGACGAAGCAGAAAAGGCTAAAATTGAGCTTTCTAGCACCAATGAAGTCGATATTAACCTTCCTTTCTTAACTGCTGACGCAGACGGTCCTAAGCACTTCGAGCACAAGATGTCTCGTGCAAAACTAGAGAGCTTGGTTGGAGAGTTAGTTGATAAAACTGCCGCTCCTTGCGAGAAAGCTTTGAAAGATGCAGGAGTTAAGGCTAGTGAAATCGATGCAGTAGTACTTGTTGGTGGAATGACAAGAATGCCGGCTGTACAAGAAAAAGTTAAGAAAATTTTTGGTAAAGACCCAATGCAGGGTGTTAACCCAGACGAAGTTGTAGCGATTGGTGCGGCTATTCAAGGCGGAGTTTTACAGGGTGATGTCAAAGACGTTCTTTTACTTGACGTGACTCCTTTGTCGCTTGGAATTGAAACACTTGGTGGAGTAGCGACTAAATTAATCGAACGAAACACTACGATCCCAACAAGCAAGAGCGAAGTGTACTCAACTGCCGCTGACAATCAACCACAAGTAGAGATCCATGTTGTCCAAGGTGAACGAGAAATGGTTGCCGATAACAAATCACTCGGACGATTCGTACTTGACGGAATCCCAGCAGCTCCAAGAGGAGTTCCGCAGATTGAAGTTACTTTTAATATAGACGCAAACGGTATCTTAAATGTCACAGCTAAGGATAAAGGATCCGGCAAGGAACAAAGTATTACGATTCAGAACAGCTCTGGACTATCTAAAGAAGAAGTAGAAAAGATGGCTAAAGATGCTGAAGCACACGCCGAAGAAGACAAGAAAAAGCGCGAATCTATCGATGCCCGAAACGTTCTTGATAGCGCGGTTTACCAAGCAGAGAAAATGAAGTCAGAGCACAAGGAAAAACTATCAGATGAAGATGTAAAGACTTTGGACGATGCTACAGAAGCTGCTAAGAAGGTAGTAGCGGACGAAAAAGCTGACAAAGATGCGCTAGAGGCAGCCGCCAAAGAGCTCAATGAGAAGATCATGCCGATTGGTGCAAAGATGTATGAACAAAGCGCAGCCGAAGATGGCGCAAAAGAGCCCGTCGAAGGCGCTGAAAAAACCGAAAAGAAAGATGACGCCCAAGAAGGCGAAGTAGTCGACGAAAAAGAATCCAAATAATCAGTAAACAAGGAGCACCATATGCAACGTAAGTACTTACTAAGAGCTGCGGGTATTGGTGCTCCTGCTTTACTTGGGTTTGGGATATTTTCTATTTCTGGCGCCGCTATGTGGCTATTTATGATGTACTACTTCCTCCAATGGTGGGGTATTTTAGGTTTGTTGGCTGGACTATTGTTGCCACCTCTGGCTACATTGTTTCCGTTTATTTATTGGTGGCAAGAGTCATTTCCAGTAGCTTACTTGTCAATATGGTTGATAGGGTTGCTCGCATTAGCAGTAGGCGTGATGTTATCTGGTGGAATGGCAATGCATGCCGGAAAGAGATATGCTAATAAAGTGTCTGAAATGAAACCGCTTAGTAGAAAAATAATTGACGGGGAAGTAGTAGATCAGGAATAAATAATGATTTATGGAATTGAACCAGAGCATCGCATACAATCACCCGGAACCTATGATCTGCCAATGACTGAACGTAGTTTATCTGGTACGGCTGCATTAATTGAAAGAGCAATAAAAAAGCGAATGGCCACGGAAGCACATCTGGCAAGCTTATCACTAGAGCATCAAGTAGACACCGAAGAACCAACACAATATTAGTCTTGAGTAGTTTTGGTTAGGTAATAATGCAAACAAAATGCATCAGAGAGAAATATGATTTAAATATGATATAAATCATATGTTTATTTTGTGATTTTAGTTTAATTACTTTTTAGTATGCTTATGGCTGTTCAATTTATGTAGTAAGTTGTATGATTAATTCAAAGGGGACGAAATGTTTGGATTAATTATATGGATAGCAATAATATATCTCTTATACAGGTGGGCAAAAAGCCCCACGCCAGACAAATCAAATAAGCCTCAATCGGACTATGAAATCAACAATGCACTAGAGCAAAGAAATGTTCAATGGGTGCAATTTATATCTAGTTATTCTGCGATTGCAAAATCAGCGTCATCAAAAGCATTACTTCAAAAAATGCTTACAGATATCGAAAAACAGGGCCTAGCGTCACAGTCTAGCGGCGTCCGCACGGAGACAGGCAGCACCGTCGTGTCTATTGAAGCAAATGATATGAATAAAAGCTTTCAGGAACTATCTACACCAGTGGCCAGCACTATTACAACAAAAGAAAAGCATGAAATAAAAATAGATAATGCTTCCCTGCTGTTGTATTTTGGTGCATTTTTGTTTGTTGCATCAGTTGGATTATTTATCGGATTTGCGGGTGTGAATGGCGTCATAAGAACCCTAGCAGTTGCCTTTTTGGCCTTTAGTTTCTACGGTGCTGGAATATGGTTATATGGAAACAAAAAAGCCTTAAAACCTGCTGGACAAGCATTTGCGGGTATTGGAATAGCAGTCGTTCCTTTAATTGGTGTTGCTGCATATAATTATGTACTTCCAGGAAGCCCAGAGCTTGTTTGGTTCATGACATCGATTCTTTGTTGCGTGCTGTACTCACATGCAGTTTACGTACTTAGAAGTCCGTTACTTAATTACGTATTCATGTTTACGGTGCTTTCATTGTTTGAATCCGCCGTTGCAGTAGTTGACGCTCCAATTTATTACTTTGGCTGGGTTATGGCTCTAGTGGGGTTAGGGATGCTTACGGCTAGTCGGCTTTATTCAGGTTGGGCGGAACTACAAGAATCATCAAGAGCAAGCGCTCAATTATTTGTGCCTTTGTCTTTATTTGTGTCCTTGGCGGTTGTTGGAAGTCAAGGAGTAGGCCAGCTTGGAGTTTCATTACTATTGGCAGGTATGTTTTACGCTATGGAGTCGTATTTTAGTGAAGGTTATGAGCGCACTGTAAATGCTCTTGTTGCACATATAAGCATAGTGTCTAGCGTGGCCAGTTTGATATACGCTGTTGATCCTAAAATAATAACAGTCGCTATAGGTTTAATTGCGATAAACGTACTGCATTCCGCGATTTTATTAGCACAAAAATCAAAAAGTGATATGCAAAATAATTTTGCCTCTGTTGCCATCGGTACTTTAGTCTTTGCATTTTTATTTTCACTACAAAGTAATTATGCTATTTTGACAGTTTTAATATCGTCAGTCGTTCTCGGAATGATTGTATGGAATAAGTTAGTAAGAATAGATGGATATGCACTTGCGATCATAAACTGGACGGTAATTCCATTATTTGTAGGTAGATTTATTTTAGATGCAAAATTAGACTTCTACGTAATAGCCGCTATATCTCTCGTTTTTTGGGTTGTGCAAATTATCGCATTCTTGGTGCTTGTTAAAAAATCAGAAAATAACCTAAACCTAGAAACCGGAAGATATCTGCTGTTATTGTCCGCACTGTTTATATTTATAGTAGGCGCTCTTTCTGGTGCCGTATATGCGCTGATAGTTGGAGTGGTTATAGCTATAATTTCGTTTATCTTAAGTGAAAAAGATTCTGGTGAAAGTTGGGAAGTTGCCAGTGGATTATTTGTGAGTATGCCGATATTTATTAGCTCTGAACGTCCAGGTGTATTCTTGTCATCCATTTTAATTGCACTTTTATTTAACGTTGGATTAGCATTGAAATATAGGAGTGAATACAACCGATGGATAAGCTCAATATTATGGCTAGTAGTGCCACTTGGACTTGGTGCTGGAGCTTTAGGAGAAAACTGGACAGAAGCAATGTACGCATGGTCCTACATGGTGGTTATGGCGTGCTTAATACTTTCTAGAGCAATTGCAAGAGGTTCGGTGTTAGTTAGTAGCAAAATACCAATGGCTGCGTATGCAAAATCTGCCAGTATGTCATATGTTTACGGCTACGTAGTAGCTGCAACTATTGGAGTATTGGTTTCTTTAAATTCTAGTGAAAGCCAATTCCATACGACTTTAATATTTGCAGTTCTGTCAGCCGTAACACTTATGTTGAGCGTTAAGATAGAAGCTCGCCCAGAATTAAAAGCACTCTTACCATGGTTTTTCCAGGCGTTGCTTATTAGCTTGCTGCGGCCAGAAGTATCAAGTGAATTAATGTATGTTTACTTATTGCTATCAAGCTCTATAGCCTCTATTTACTATTTCATAGAGAAAAGTGTGCCAATTAAATCTGATACTGTTTATGCACGTGAACTAAGCCTGTATTCAGCAATCGGGACATCATTAATTGCGCCATTGTCGGTTTTTGTAGTTGGCGAAAGCATAATGCCAATGGCACTTGGCTTAATTGTGTTTGGAGCTTTAGTCTATGATTACTTTAGTGATGGAGATCAGGACAACAAAGAAATAGGATTATCTGTAATGGTGTTGGGTGCAATGTGGATGCTATATATACTTGGCTTGAGGCAATTACAAGCGTATACGCACATTGTAGCCGTAATGTTTGCAGCCTTTGCCTACTGGCGTTACGAACTTGGGGATAAAGAGCGATCAAATGTGTATCTGCAAGCAATGCTCGTGGTGGCTACAATCCCGCTGGCCTTGCAAGCACTGTATGGCCAAGCAGGTGATTTATATGGCTGGTGGCTATTACTTGAGCAAATCTTGTTTATGTTACTCGGAATGATGATTAATAATAAGTTTGTGACAAATTGGGGGCTATATGTCGCTGTTGCATCGGTATTATATCAGCTAAGAGATCTTGGATTTGCAGCCCTTGCCTTCCTGGCTCTGTTTATAATCGGAATAGCCGTTTATCAATTGCAAAAATACAATCAAGACCCAAAATCTAAATAAACCACAACAGACCAGGCTTCGCTAAAAAGCTATACTTTAGTAAATGAAACAGCAACAAGCCTTAGCTATATTAGATGCCGGTCATTCCGTATTTTTAACTGGCCCTGCCGGATCTGGTAAAACTTACGTTTTAAACCAGTTTATTAAAAATGCTAGGTATGATGGGAAGTCTGTTGCAGTTACAGCATCAACCGGACTTGCGGCCACACATTTAGGCGGAAACACGATTCATTCTTGGTCTGGAATCGGAATAGCTGATGAATTACACCCTAAAGCGATAAGCGATATGAGCAAATCTCGTCGAGATCAAATCACCAACACAGATGTTTTGATTATCGATGAGGTTTCGATGCTACATGACTTTAGGCTAGATATGATCGAAGAGGTTTGCCGAAAAGTGCGCGAAAGTAAGAAGCCATTTGGTGGCATCCAAGTTGTTTTATCTGGTGATTTTTATCAATTGCCACCTGTAAATCGTGCAGACTCGAAACAAGGCATGTTTGTCGTTGAGTCTGAGGCTTGGTCAAAAACAGAGCCAGTAGTGTGCTACTTGTCTGAACAGCATAGACAGGAAGATGACGAGTTACTAGAAATATTGACTGCCATGAGAGATAACGATTTACGCAGGCGACATGCTGAAGCGTTGCTTAAACGAAAGATAGTTAGGTCACCATTTGACGATCCGGTTACAGAACTATACACAAAAAATATTGATGTTGATGCAGTAAATCAACAAAAATTGAACGCTATGCCGGGTGAATTACACGAATTTGATATGACATCATCAGGTAGAAAAGGCGGCGTGGAATCACTTAAAAAATCGTGTCTTGCTCCCGAGACCTTGCAGCTCAAAGAAGGTGCATTTGTGATGTTTGTAAAAAATTCCAGTGAAAAGAAATACGTTAACGGTACTTTGGGTACAGTTATTGGGTTTACGAATGACGACAACGGGTACCCAATTGTACAAACTCACAGCGGCAAAAAAGTAACTGCAGAGCCAGATTCGTGGGAAATGCGCGATGGAGAGAAGAAGATTGCAAGTTTGTCTCAAATTCCACTACGACTTGCTTGGGCTATTACTGTTCATAAAAGCCAGGGAATGACACTTGACGCTGCGCATATAGATCTACGAAACGCGTTTGTACCAGGAATGGGCTATGTGGCCTTATCGCGTGTAAAGAGCCTTGAAACACTTACCCTTGCTGGCATCAACAAAATAGCATTGCAGCTACATGAAACTGCGCATGAAATTGACGCCGAACTGAGACGTCTATCGTCAACTAGCGAGATAGAACATAAAGAATTAGTTAAAAAGTACGAAACTAAGCAAAAAAAGATTGCTAAATTGCCAAAGAAAAAAACCAGTTCAGTGGCTTGGTCTGACAAGCTAGAAAAAATGCGACAATTACACCCTAACGCCTACAAGCCGTGGAAAAAGATCGAAGACGATACATTGTTACTAGCTTGGTCTGATGGAAAAAGCATTAAGAGACTTTCTAAGACGCTTGGAAGGCATGAGGGCAGTATTCGTGCTCGACTAAAAAAATATCTTGGCGATGATCTGTTTGATAAGACAAAATAACAAACATTGTTGGCACTCAGAGCCTTCAAGTGCTAAAATATTATATCTATGAGTAAGCGTGATTATTATGAAGTATTAGGCGTATCGAAGAGCGCAAGTGCCGATGAGCTTAAGAAGGCTTTTAGAAAAAAAGCTATTGAATTTCATCCCGACAAAGCAGGTGGTGATGAGGCTAAGTTTAAGGAAGTAAACGAGGCTTACGAGGTTCTAAAAGACCCTAGTAAAAAACAACGCTACGACCAGTTTGGGCATGCCGGAGTTGGTGGTGGAGCAGCGGGCGGAAATCCTTATGCTGGATTTGGCGGCGGCGGTCAAGAAATGCACTTTGATTTTGGCGATTTAGGACTGGGCGATATATTTAGCAGCTTTTTTGGCGGTAATGACGGCGGTTCACGAAGAACAAGATCAAAAGGTCGTGACGTAGAAACAGATATCGAAATTTTATTTGAAGATGCTGTATTTGGGACTCAAGTTGACCTTAAGCTAAATATTGATGATGAGTGTAGTCACTGTAAAGGTACTACCGTAGAGCCAGGATATGAGTTAAAGACCTGTGATGATTGTAAGGGCGCTGGGCAAGTCACCAAGGTGGTTAGAACCGTCTTTGGGAACATCCAACAAGCAGTTATCTGTCCGAAATGTGAGGGTCGCGGTAAGATTCCAGAAAAAGAATGCAGTAATTGTAATGGCAAAGGAACAGAGCGTAACAAACAAACTATCGGATTAAAAATTCCTGCCGGAATTGATGATGGAGCCACAATTAGATTAAGAGAACATGGCGAAGCAATTGCAAATGGACCAAAGGGCGATCTTTATGTAAATGTTCGCGTAAAGCCACACAAAAAATTCACCAGAGAAGGTGATTTAATATTATCTGATCAACATATAGATATGGTGGAGGCGGCTCTTGGAACAGAAATAAAGGTTGATACTGTAGATGGTCCAGTAAAGATGAAGATACCAGCAGGAACGCAAAGTGGAACAGATTTTAAACTATCTGGGCATGGAGTTACTCACATGCGTAAAGATTCTCGCGGAGCGCATATTGTAACTATAGTCGTAGACACTCCAATAAAGCTATCTAAAAAGCAGAAAAAATTACTAGAAGAATTCTAAAGCCATAAATAAGCATAACTGCTATTATTGATAAGATGTTTCGTAGTCTTAAAGAAATTAAAACCAATTCTAGGGGATTCATAACAATGATAGTTATGATGATTGTTATATTGGTTGGCGCAGTTTTCTTGGTCTACCTACGAGTCAAGAGTGCTCAAGGCTTGTAAAAAACTTTATTTAGTGATATAATAATCCCTTATGGACACCACAAAAAGAACAGTAAATGAAGATATGATTTTAGCCTCTCTAGAGAAGGTGACTTTTCCGGAATTTGA
>JBFJNW010000004.1:0-12552 GCA_041617975.1 Saccharimonadales bacterium (SeqCode) | reverse complement strand
TTGGTGTTTACCTGATTCGACAATGGGGCACCAAACAACTTTTTATGTCAAATAAAATGCTGGATGATTCCCTCAAACAACAGGTGCTTGGGCATTTGCGCATCCCTCAAGGTCCGCCCACCCTGGCCCTGCTGGAAAAGCTGATTGGCGCCTACTGCCGCACGGTGCCCTGGGAAAGCGTGTTCCGCATTGTGCGTCGGGCAGAAACGGCCGTTCCCCAACAATGTCCCCGCTGGCCAGCAAAGTTCTGGCAGGAGGCCATCACCACAGGTGGTTGAAGTGCAGGGAAGTACCATTTTAGAACAATTGCTTTGGGCTGTAGCATTCGGAGATTTTGTTAGCATATACGTTGCATTGCTTAACGGAATTGATCCTTCGCCAGTAGATTTGATTGAAAAATTTAAAAAAGAATTGGGTTGATAGTATGGACGCCCAAGCTCGAGTAAGACAGCTTGGAAGTATCTTAGGAGTATGGGCGCATCCAGACGACGAAATCTTTACATGTGGTGGGATTCTAGCCATTGCTAAAGAAAACGGCCAACAGGTTTACTGCATGACAGCAACAAGGGGAGAAGCCGGAGTCCAAGATGAAAGCAGATGGCCAAAATCTAACCTTGGTAGTATTCGCACCAAAGAGTTAGAAGAAGCTTACGGAGTAATTGGGAGTCCAGGGCACTGCTGGTTTGATTTAGCAGATGGGGGGCTAAAAGACATTGACGATAATCATGGGCAAAAATTAGTCGAACAGTGCTTGGTGCAATCGCAGGCCGACTGCATACTAACTTTTGGACCAGATGGTTTAACTGGGCATCCTGACCATCAAGCTGTTTCTGATTGGGCGACAGAAATTGGTAAAAAACATAATATTCCTGTGTACCATGCAGTTCTTGTGCCAGAAATCTATGAAGCTAATAAAGGTGCAGACGATAAGTTAGACTTATTTTTTAACATAGATCGTCCTCCGATAGTTAACGGTGAAGAATGTGATTTATTGGTCAAATTAGATGATTACTTTTTGCAAAAAAAATGCGAAGCACTGAAGGTGATGGAATCACAAACAGAAAGATTGTTTAAAATTGTTGATGGCGAAGAATTAAAAAATATGGAACGGATCGAGAGTTTTGTTTTGGCTAAATAGGAGATGACTTTAGTTTTAGCTTATAACCTATGTAGGCAAATAACAGATGCATCCCAAACCATACAATAAGCACTTGGGCTGCAAAAACGAGCGTAAGACTAACTAGCGCCATGCTAAATAGCAATCCACCAATAATATAATCTGTTTGATCATATGGGAACCATTTTTGACCAGACTGAATGCCTTTTTGACGTTTAAAAAAGCTCTCTATTGCATCACCAATTAAAGCACCCGCACCTAATACCGCACCAAGGAGGGCTGAAGATTCAGGGTAGCCAGGTATTTGATCATTACCTTGAAGATATCCAACGAATGCTCCAACGATTATTCCAAATAACAATCCTCTGAATGTTTTGTTCTGTCCAAAAATTCGGTGACCATTATATGACTTGCCAAAATCTAGGGGCGTCTTCCAGGTCGTAAGTAGGGGGATTTTGTTTACTAGAACTGGTGTAGCGTTTGCAATTCCAGCTGGCAAAAAGAACCACAATGCATGCAGCCAACTCACGACTTAACACCTTTTAGCTTTTTTATAGTGCGGTGGAACTTAGGGTATAGGAGTTCTCTGAGCGAAGGCCGGTTGGTAGTTAGCTGGGCGACTCTAAAAAGTTCTACTAAGTTAGATTTATTAGGATTATTTGGAAGCGTACTGTAGGTTTTCCCGAGCCCCTTAGCGCCATGTGCGTCGCTACTCGCAGCACCTGGAACTTTGTTAAGTCTACCCCAAAGGATAGTTTGCTTACTGCGGTTTTGGGCGAAGGCTCGACCATTGCAGAATTCTATAATATCGATGTCATCAGTGTGTCGCTCGATTATTTCTGGGTGTAGCCCGCTTCTGATGGTTTCGAAGGGGTGTGGTATATAGACAATCCCACCCTGAGATTTAATAGCCTTGATGGTGTCTTCGACTGATTGGTGGGGAGTGACGACTTCTTCCAGGTAAAGTCCGATTATTTCGCCGTCCTTAGTCATAATTTCTTCACCCACGATAATGTTGTCGCCAAGGACTTCACGAGCGTGCAGGGCAAAATCTATCCGGTTGTGGTCGGTTATGGCTATCACATCGAGAAGTTTATTATCTAGGGCTTGTCGGTATTGCTGTAATGATATCCCACCATCAGGAGACGATGTGGAGTGGGTATGAAGATCTACTTTGTACATTTGGCCTAAGCAAGCTTTCTGTAGATTCTATTTAACCTATCAAGGCTTGTCAGGAACGACAACAGTGCAATAACGGTGATTGCATAAAGCAGGGTATTGCTAAGTAGTCCTACGACAAGTAAGAACATTCTCACTTCGTATCTTAAAAATCCGTCCTGGAACAATCTATTTATTTCATTGGCAGTTAGCTTGCTGTCTTTTACTGCTGTTTCGCCTTTGGCTTTAACGTAGCTAACGACTAGCGAAAAACCACAGGCTGCGACTGCAGTTGCAGCTATTCTTGCAGCAAGCTGATATGAATCAGCTGAAAGTATAAGGCTGTATACGACCCCTATATAAAGCACGACTTCTTTTATTCTATCTGTACTTGCGTCTAGTAACATTCCAGCATTATTGGCGACTTTTTGAAGCCTTGCTAGCTCGCCATCGAGCGCATCAAAAAGACCAAATATAACCAGCAAAACAGCCGCAACAATATAGTTATTTGTAGCAATTAGATATGCAATCGGAAGATGCATTATTACTGACACTGCAGTGATCATATTAGGGGTTATTTTTCCACGTGATAGGTAGTTAATTTGCATGGCAATTACATGCATAATGCTTCTTACGAAGTTTCTGGTAGAGTCTAGTACGCCGCTCATTTCGTACTAGTATACCTTACTGAATCGATTAAACACCGTGGGGATATTTTGCGCTGTTTATGCGTTCGTCCTTTCTTAGTTCGGATAGTTTTTCGCTATATGCGGTCAATACGCCCAGTTCATAGTCCATACGCTCATGTAGGTTTACATCTGTTTGGTTTTCGGTATCTGGAGTTTCTGAATTTAGAAGAGCTTTAGCATTTTTGACAATCAGGTGATCTGGCATAAGATTGTAGTGTCTGTTTTTGCTACCAAACGCCTTTAACTCAGCAAGAGGATAGCTGCCATTCAAGCCTCCCGAAACACTTGTTAGCAGCACTGGTTTATGCGCCATAGTGGTACTGCCTACAAAGGACAGAAAATTCAGCATTGCTGGGGGTGCCATGCCGTTCCATTCTGGAACAACAAACACATATCCATCTGATTCAGATATTACTGGCTCAATTTCCTCGTTCCAGTTTTCAGGTGTTTCATCTGGCACAAACAAGGGAAGCCTAAGCATGTTTAAATCAATCAACTTAGTATTTTGCTCCTTAGCTTTTAGCTTTTCGATAATTCGGTGACTAATTTTTAGACTTTGTGAATTAGGACGATTGCTCGCCGATATGACGGTAATATTCATTTTGTAATCCTTTTAGTTATAATTTTTCTACGTCGATTCCGACTGATTTGAGGGCTTCGTGGTTAATGCAGTAATACTTCTCTTTACCACGTTTTTCCTCTGTCAATACGCCCGCATCTACCAGTTTTTTAAAGTGATGACTTAGGGCAGGTTGGCTCAGGGATGAGCAATCACTAATGTTCGAACAGCTTGACTCGCATTTTTTCTTTGCAAGATTTCGTACCAAATCAAGCCGAGTTGAATCTGCTAAGGCCTTCAGTATTGTAATTAGTTGCACATCTGACATGCTTCAACTATACATCAACACATTTAAATATGTCAATATGTTATTTCTTATCACTGGTGCTATACTTTGACTTATGAGAGAGGCCATTGCTGAGCTTCGTGGTAAAAAGCTTTACAGAATTTTTATTGCACTACTAGTGTCGCATTCAACAAGTGTTTTGTTTTTACTTGCTAGAAATCTTGAATCTGGTGTTAGGCGTTATGATTTTTTGCTTTGGAACCTGTTTTTGGCAGTAGTTCCGTTATTTTTGGCGCTATGGTTAAGGTGGAGGCTAATGTCTAGCTCTTGGAGAACTTGGCAAAATATAGCCTTAAGCATTGGTTGGATATTGTTTTTACCAAACAGCTATTACTTAATTACGGATTATATACATTTACGCGAGACATTCGAAGTAAATATCTTATATGACGTAGTGATGATTATGAGTTTTGTATTAAATGGTTTGATTGTGGGTTACTTAAGTTTGCTGATTGTTCATGTGGAACTTTTGAAGCGAATTCGGCGCAGAGATGCGCACCTGATTATTTCGTTTGTTTTGCTGGCCTGTAGCTTTGCAATATTTTTGGGGCGAATTCTTAGATGGAATAGCTGGGATTTGTTTTTGCATCCTGCAGGATTGCTTTTTGATGTATCGAATCAAATAATTGATCCTATTAATCCAAGCGGGGTAGTAACAACAGGCAGTTTCTTTTTAATGCTTGGCAGTTTTTACATTGTTGTATGGAATCTAACTGCTTACGCAATGGGTCCAAAAAGATAGATTGTGTTGCCTTAGCCACCTCTGTTATAATAGACAATAATGCAAGATAAACTTATTCAAGCCGTTTCGCGCGCCTGTAAAGATGTGTTCGATGTTGATGTTGAGCCCGTGATGTCTAGGCCAGATGAACAATTTGGTGACTATGCATGCAATGTGGCGCTTCAACTTGCAAAAGATTTGAACAAAAATCCAAGAGAGATTGCCGAATCTTTGGCTGAAAAGCTAAAGAGTAGTCTTGGGGCTGATATTTCTGACATTTCTGTTGCTGGACCAGGGTTTATCAACATTACTATATCTGACGAGTTGCTAGTGGAGTCTGCGCTAACTATTGAGCCATATCAACACCACAAGGGCGAACAGGTTTTAGTTGAGTTTGGAGACCCCAATCCACTTAAGGTGTTTCATCTTGGACACCTTTACACAACAATTGTTGGCGATACTATCGCTAGATTATTTCAAAAAGCCGGAGCCGATGTTAGTCGTCTTAGCTATCACGGGGACGTGGGAATGCACGTTGCGAAAGCAATCTGGGCAATTGGTGAACACATAGACTGGGATTTGAATAGACTAAAAGAACTTGATTCGGAAAGCATTCAGATAAAAGACGAAATGCTGAATCTTAGAACAGTTATAGGGTTTTTATATGCGCAGGGCGCTGATGCTTTTGAGTCTGATTCTGAAGCCGCAGATGAGATACGTGCTGTGAATAAAAGCGTTTATTTGAGAGATCGCGAAGAAGTAAACAAGATTTACGACTGGGGTGTGAATAAAAGTTTTGAATATTTTGATTTGATTTTTGAAGAACTTGGAGTTCAATATCAAAAAAGATATCTCGAAAGTGAAACGGCACCTGTTGGCGCAAAAATAGTAGAGGAAAACACAGGAACTGTTTTTGAGAAGAGTGACGGGGCAATTGTCTATAAGGGAGAAAAAGATGGGCTGCATACAAGAGTTTTTATTAACTCTGAAGGACTGCCAACCTACGATGCAAAAGATCTAGGATTGGCGACATTAAAAGAAGCTGATTATCCAAGCGCAGTTAAATCTATTATTATTACAGCAACAGAGCAGACAGAGTACTTCAAGGTGATGCTAGCCGCCCTTAATCAGATTAAACCCGAATTGGCCGAAAAGACTGAGCATATAGCACACGGATTTTTGAGTCTTACAACAGGCAAAATGAGTAGCCGAACAGGAAATGTGTTCGGGGCACAAAGCTTGATGGACGCAACCCGCGCAGAGGTAAATAAAGCCTTCCCAGATTCTAATGTTCAGCATGATGTATATATTGCAGCCCTAAAATATACGTTCTTAAAGAGCAGGATTGGCGGAGATATAGTGTTTGATATACAGGATTCAGTCAGTATTGACGGCAACTCAGGACCGTATATTCAATATGCTTACGCTCGTGCAAAAAGTATACTGCGCAAAAAAGAACCAGCCAGTACTCAGCTTAATAATCTAGAAGAAGGTGAGCGAACCTTAGTTAGAAAGTTAAGTGAATATGAAGAAGTCCTAGAAAAAGCAACAGAGGAAAGATTACCGCATTTTATTTGTACATATTTGTATGAACTCGCACAAGAATTTAACAGATTTTACGAAAAAAACCGCGTAATTGATAACGAGCGAGAAAGCGAAAGACTGCTGATTGTTAAGGCTTACAGCGACGTACTTAAGGACGGACTCGAGACATTAGGTATACCAGCTCTAGAAAAAATGTAGAACTCAGAAGCAAAAGCGGTATAATGACACTTAAGTTGTTATGAAAACTGCCGTATTACTCTATCCACACCAATTATTTCCGTTGTCCCAGCTACCAAAAGTTGATGCAGTTGTTATGGTCGAAGATCCGTTATTTTTCGGGATGGACCGAGAATTTCCGCAAAAACTTCATAAGCAAAAAATAATACTTCATCGAGCAAGCATGCGAAGGTACGTGAAGGAAGTGTTGTGGCCAAATGACATTGATGTTGAATATTTAGAGCTAGATGGACTATTCGTAACAGAAGATGTTTTTGAAAGAACTCGCAAATTTCAAAAACTCATTGTTTTAGACCCAGTACATGAGCTACTTACTAAACGACTACTTGAGGCAAGAAGAAACAGTAATAACGCGCCAGAACTTGAGTTTTTGCCAAGCCCTAACTTTTTGCTTAAAAACCAAGAAGTAAGAGAGTACTTTCAGCAAAAACATCACGCAGTGTTCGGTGAGTTTTATAAATGGCAAAGAGAACGATTTAATATTTTAATCGATAAAGATTATAAGCCAGTAGGCGGCAAGTGGGAGCACAAACCACAAGCTACTAAACTTCAGCCAGGCCATAAGTTACCTAGCTTTCAGTCTTTTGGCAATAATGAATATGTAAAAGAGGCTACGCGTTTTGTCGAAGAGCGATTTAACGATAATCCAGGCAGTACTGATTTCATTTGGCCAACGAATCACGATGAAGCTAAGGTTTGGTTGGATGATTTTGTGTCCAATAGATTAGGACAATATGCTGCGTACATGAAGACCATTAATCCAGAAGCACCTTGGCTTTATCACAGTGCGCTTGATTCGTGCCTTAATATTGGTTTACTTAGCCCGCAAGAAATTATTGAAACAGCTGTAAATTATTATGATAAACATAACTTGCCACTAGAGAGCGTAGAGCTATTTGTGCAACAAATACTGGGTTGGCGTGAGTTCAAGCGTGGATTTTACGTCAGTAAACACAGTCAATTAATCACCAGCAACCCGTTTAAGCAGCACCGAAGATTAACGGCAGCTTGGTATAGCGGCGATCTTGGGATTCCGCCATTCGATGATGTGGTCAAAAAGATAAAGCTCCATGGCTATGCTCACCAAGCTGAACAAATTTCTATAATTCATAATCTGATGATTCTCGCTGAAATTCAACCAAGTGATATTTATGCATTTATGTCTCAGCTATTAATCAATTCTCAGGAATGGTGGGCGGTCCCAACAGCTTACGGTGCTGGTGTAAACATAAACGGTCAGGCTATCAGCGATGAGCCTATAATCAGCCCAAGCAGCCAGGTAATACTACAAAGCACATACGAAAGAGGTGTTTGGGCGGACGTATGGGATGGTCTGTACTGGAGATTTATTGAAAAACACAAGAGTAGCTTATTGCACAATCCATCAACTAGAAAAATAGCTCAACGGCTGGAACGGCTCGATTCAGATCACCGAAGAATTATTGGATATCGAGCTGACGACTTCCTGAAACAATATACTTTGCAATAACAAATTCGGGTGTATGCTAAATGCATTGGAGGAAATAATGCTTAGTAGTGCCGAAAGTCTAGTAAAAACCGTTGCAAAAAAATTAGAATTATCTGATAAAGAAATAAAGTCATTGCTTAGCCCTCATGCTATTTTAGAAGGCAATATAAAGCTTGATGACGGGCGACAGTTCAAAGC
This sequence comes from Saccharimonadales bacterium (SeqCode), assembly GCA_041617975.1. GTDB lineage: Bacteria > Patescibacteriota > Saccharimonadia > Saccharimonadales > JAXHNE01 > JAXHNE01. The sequence goes on along the minus strand of JBFJNW010000004.1, from coordinate 4,514 downwards.
CTTTAGAGTTCAGCACAATAACTCTCTTGGGCCATTTAAGGGCGGAATTCGCTTTCATCCAGAAGTAAATGAAGATGAGGTAAGAGCCTTAGCACTGCTGATGTCACTTAAGACTGCGGCAATTGGCTTGCCACTTGGTGGTGGAAAGGGCGGTGTGGTAGTTGATCCAAAAGAACTTAACGACAATCAAAAAGAAGAATTATCTAGAAAATACGTACAGTTAATTTATGAAAAAATTGGTCCACACAAAGACGTTCCCGCCCCAGACGTAAACACTAATGGCCAAATTATTGATTGGATGGTTGATGAGTTTCAAAAGCTTACGGGTGATCAAACAAAAGCAAGCTTTACCGGCAAAACAATACTAAACGGTGGTTCAGAAGGCCGCATAGAAGCAACAGGCCGAGGTGGAGCGATATCCTTACGTGAAGTATTAAATCACTTCAGCGAAAATAGCCCAGAATACAGCATTCAAGGCTTTGGGAATGTTGGGATTTATTTTGCAGCAACAATGCATGAGCTTTTACCTCAAGCTAAATTAGTTGCAGTGTCAGATAGTTCAGCAACACTCGTTAATAAAGACGGACTAGATGTAGAGCAACTCAAAAAATATAAAGAAGCGGGCGGGCGATTCAAGGATTTTGAGTTAGATAATGTTTTAGTAAAAGGTTCTGAATATATAATTTCGCATAAAGTAGATGTACTTTGTTTTGCAGCTTTAGGTGACGTCGTTACGACCGATAATTTTGGAAGTATAAATGCTCGCTACATCTTAGAGCTAGCAAATGGTCCAGTAAGCGACGAAGCTCACGACAAATTAACAGATGAAAACGTTATTATTATTCCGGATATTATCGCTAATGCCGGCGGAGTGGTTGTTAGTTATCTTGAGTGGAAGCAGAATTTAGAGGGCGAACACTGGGATTTAGAAAAAGTAAGAAATGACCTAGAAAAATACATTGTTGATGCAACTCAAAAAATGATTAAAAACAGTGAGCAAACAAACAGTTCGCTTAAGGACTCCGCGACGCAACTTGCTATAAAGCGTATACTAAAAGTATAACTAAGGGAGATTACTCATTATGGCAAGAGCAACAACTCAATTAACGAAGTTTATGGATTTTGTGCGCGAACAGGGTGTAGTCGGTTTAGCAGTAGGGCTCGCAGTAGGTCTTGCAGCAAAAGAATTAGTAGATTCTGTGGTCGATAATTTTATAAACCCTCTTGTAGGTTTTATTTTAGGTGGCGCAGACCTAACGGCACTCACCTGGAATACTGGACTTGTGCGCGGAGGAGAAGAATTAGTATTTGGATGGGGCGTAATCTTGAACTCGCTAATTTCACTACTTGCAGTAGCTGCAGTGGTATTTTACGCAATAAAAGGACTTCGCCTAGATAAGTTAGACAAAAAGAAAGACTAGTTAGAGGTGGCCGAAATTCCGCAAAATCCAGATCTTTCTGCGGAGCAAAAGCGAGTCTTGTTTGAAAAAGGTACAGAAACCCCAGGAACTGGTAAGTACCTAAACTACGATGAACACGGGGTGTATACTTGTGCTAATTGCGGGAATAAGTTGTTTAAGTCTGATTCAAAATACGAATCAACTATGCCGGGATTAATAGGTTGGCCAAGCTTTTGTGATGCAATACAAAATGATGCTCTTGAACTTAAATCTGATACAAGCCTTGGCATGGAGCGAACAGAAGTAACTTGCAGTAAGTGTGATGGACATCTAGGTCATTTATTTGATGATCCATCAGCCCCGAATGGCAAACACTACTGCATAAATTCATTAAGTATTGAATTTGAACCAAGCAAAAAGGAGTAAAATTAAAGAATGAGCGTTAAACAGTTTATTGTTCTTTTTGTTGCATTAATTATAGTTTCGGCTGCTACATTTGGGGGTGTTTACTATATAAAAAACAAACCGGTCAAAACAAGTGAGCAAACTGGTGCTCCAGCTCCAGCCGCTCCAATAAGTACTCAAGATCAACAGGCTGAAGCCCCAACGTCAATTAAATTACTTGCAACTGGAGATATGATTGCACACGATTCCATTAACATGAATGCCAAAAAAGCTGACGGTACCTATGATTACGCAGCACTTATGGGTAATATGAGCGAGTATTTTAAGAAAGGCGACATCAACTTTTGTAATCAGGCTACACCTGCAGGTGGTGAATCGTTTGGTATTAGTGGATATCCGGTATTTAATGCTCCAGTCGCTTTTGCGCGGGGCATAGAAGCGATTGGCTGCAATTTGATTAACATCGGTACTAATCACACAAACGACAAAGGACAAGGCCTAGTTGACGCAACAGTTGCAGCCTGGGATGATAGACAAATTTTGGCTGTTGCAGGAGCTAACAGAAACAAGACGGAACAGGACACACCTCGAATATTTACCGTTAAGGGCATGAAATTTGGATTTGTTGCCTATACCGACTACACAAATGGTCCTCTGCCGAATACTTTTGGCGTAAATAAATACAGTGATGACCTAGCTAAAACTCAGATTGAATCTATCAGAAAGCAAGTTGATTTTGTAATTGTTAGTATGCGCTGGGGAACAGAATATGCCAGCACCGTAAATACTCGCCAGGATGCTGTTGCTCAAAACTTAGCAAACTATGGAGCCGATGTTGTTTTGGGGCATGGTCCGCATGCCTTGCAGCCGGTTAAAAGACTGAAAAGTGCCGACGGTAGGGAGGTTGTTGTTTGGTTTAGTCTTGGTAATTTCTTAAATTCACAGCTGAATGTTGATAATTTAATTGGTGGATTTGCGTCAATGGAAATAGATCTTACAACCAAAAAGGTGTCATCGATTGGATTTTTGCCTGTCTATCAACACTATGAGTGGTCTTCTAGCGAAAAGGCAGCGAATGATTTATTAAAGCGCAAAAACTTCACTATGACATCACTTGATAAAGCAGCTCACTTGCTTGCTAAGTCTCAGCTTAATACAACAGTAGAAGTTCAGCTTGAGCGAATTACAAAGGTTCTCAATGCACACACAACGGTTCCAATGCTCACTTCGACAGAATTCTTGGCTAATTAGCGTATTTGCTTGTTAAGTTAAAGAATTCTTCTAGAGTTTCGCCAGTTTCTTGAAGCTGATTTGCAAGGTCGACACCAACATACCTAAAGTGCCATGGTTCGTACTGATAGCCAGTTATAGATTCTTTTCCGTTTTGATATCTTATGGTAAATCCGAATTTATGTGCATTTTTTGCAAGCCATGCTCCTTCTGGGGTGTCTTCAAAACAAATTTCTAAGTGACAGGCTCCGGATGGAGAAGTTGCATCAAATGATAGCCCTGTTTGATGCTCGCTATGACCTGGTCGGGCGCTGTAGCGGTCTGCAGCATCTTTTCCGTCTCTTGCAACGTAACTATTATAAAATTGGCTTTGAAGTGAATAGGATCGATAACCACTTCCAAAAACTAACTCCACTCCATCGGCTTTGGCAGCATCAAACATTTGCTTCAACGGATTACTAGATATTTGTCTGAACTTCATTTGTTCATGGCTTGAGCTTAATCGCAATCGGACATCTGGCACTACTAAGTCAGTCGGAATGTAGTTTTCTGGAAGCGAGTAAGTTTTGTTAGCAATAAAGTGGATGCTATCTGGCGAGGTTGTGTCGTATTTTAGTAAGTCCACCGCGGGTTCTTGTGGCACGGGTTCTGCACGCGGTGAATCAATCGGGTTTTGATCATTAGTGGCAGTTGGCGTTATTTCACTAGTCGTTGGGGTGGATGATGATTCTCGAAATCTAAGAACAATTATTGCTCCAACAGCGATAATCAGTAATACAGCCAGGCTGATAATTAGTTTTTTATTCATTCTGCCTCCACGACCGATAATACATCATATAGTTGTTGACCTAGTTCTGTCATGGCTATTGTGCCTACCTTGTTAGTAAGTAAGCTAATGACGTAATGGCGGCCATTTGGTAATTCAAGAATGCCCACGTCGTGATATTCGTCGTAGCCCCTAAATCCAACTTTGTCGTAGAAAATTCCTGAACTTAATCCTTTTGCCAATGAATCTCTGTAAACTTGATGTTTCATAGACGTTAACATTCTATTTTTATTAGCTACATTCATTTCATCGTTTAGATGCAGACGAGCTAGTAAGGTAGCAGCATCTTGCGCAGTAGTATTTATGTTTGTCATTGAGGTATTGTTAATTCCATAGCTTACTAGAGTTGATGTAAGCTTTTCTTTTCCAAGTTCGTTCCATAGCTTTTCAGCACAGGGGCTATCAGATTCTCTAATCATTAAATCAAGGCATGTTTCGCGAGTTTGTCCGTTTAGATATGGTTCATCGAATTTGTATTCACCACGCTGCTCTGCCAAGTAGCCCTCGTAAGCAACGTATAGTTTATAGATACTAGCCGCAAAATATATCTCGTTTTCACGGTGCGAGCCTATGGTTTTCTCGTTTTCAAGATCATAGACAACTATACTGAATTCGCCTGATTGTTTTGCTCCCCAGGCATCAATAATAGGTTG
>JBFJNW010000003.1:0-17086 GCA_041617975.1 Saccharimonadales bacterium (SeqCode) | reverse complement strand
TCGTGGTTTAGTAGCAGGTCAATTCTAAAATAAATGAATAAGTTCAATATTTAGATGTACTTTTCACATCATTAATTACTGAGTAATTTTGGTAATTATCATTTATCCACAGGCAGTAACCTGTAATCACTTATGAATTTGTTGTTTTCATACTTTTACGTAGGGCATACAATTTATTTATTGACATACAAAAAATGCCCTAAGATTCGGGCATAATTCATGAGAATCGTAATCGATTATTGAGAGATTTTAGTTATCTTAATTGAAGCAAGGTGTTGGCGATGACCTCGCACTGTGTGGACGCGTTTTTTAGCCTTAAATCGAATTGAGGTTACTTTGTCCTGCATTTCATCAGCTGCTACAATTTCTGCTTCCACTTTTGCACCTTTAACTAGAGGCGATCCGATAGAGGTCTTATCTCCATCAATGACAAGCAATGCATCGAATGTCACAGTTTTTTTATCAGAATTAAGTAGCTCAATTTTGAGTGTTTCGCCTTCTTTGACGATATATTGTTTACCACCGGTGTTAATGACTGCTTTTTTCATTACTTATTTACTCTTCACTTTACTATATTAGAAATTTAGTTACCGAGTGATTCTACCAGAGATAGATGAATGTGTAAACACCTTAAGCGCTAGACTTAAATTTTGTTTAATCTAATTTTGAGTTCCAAGCCTTCAATCTTAACCTTTGTTTCGAATCCATCTTCCGCTGATTCGCCATATAACTCTGTTAAAGTTTCTGCGGAAATTTCTTCTTTGAAGCGATCAATAGCTTCTGAAATTTCTGGACTTTCTGATTCAATCAACAACTCTATACGATCATCTACCTCGAGTCCTGCTTGTTTTCTGCTGTTTTGTACGTGCCTAATTATCTCACGCATGATTCCTTCGCTTCGAAGCTCGGGGGTTATATTTAAATCAAGAGAGAACTTTTTCCCTAAAATTACATCTTTAACGTTTAATTCTTCCTTTAAAATTGAATCAAACTCAACGGCATCGCTCCTAGACTCCACTGTAACAGAAGCTAATGGCTGTCTTACCTTGAGCTGATTTTGAGACCTAACGCTCAGTCCAGCATTAACTGACTCTCTGAGTTTAGCCATACCCTCGATAATGTCTGAATTAATTTCGCCAGCCTTTGGCCAGTCCTCTAAATGTACTGATTTTTCATCTGTTAACTTCAGATATAATTCTTCTGCCAAAAATGGAGTAAACGGAGCCAGTACCGCAGCTAACTTAACTAAAATATAATGAAGTGTTTTATATGCTAATTGCTTGTCACTATCATCCTCGCTCTTCCAGAAACGCTTTCTACTTCTTCTGACATACCAATTGCTAGCATCATCAATAAACGGCAATATTGGTTTCATTGCGTTCGGAATATCGTAAGCATCTGTGTGGGTTTCTATTTCGTTAATAAGTTCATGAACTCTGGAAACAATCCAAATATCTAGAGTGTTCGTAAGTTCGGAGCTAGGGTCCTCCAATGATCCATCCCACTCCCAACCATCTACATCCGCATAAAGCGTAAAGAAGTCGAACATATTCCATATCATGCTAAGTTTGCGAGCTATATCAGCTACATCTTTGTCTATTAGCGCGAAGTCCTCACCAGAGAGAAGTGGCGAAGATAGTAGTAAAAATCGCAACGAGTCTGCACTGTACTTATCCATCAATACATTAGGGTCGGTATAGTTGTTCAGGCTCTTACTCATCTTACGTCCATCGTTACCAGCAATAGTTCCAGTAACTATAACGTTTTTAAAAGGTGCTTCGTCAAACAGCCCTGTATTTACAGCGTTCATGTAATAAAACCATGCTCTAACCTGGCCTACATATTCAGTTATGAAATCGCCAGGATAATTGTTTTCGAATTTTTCCTTGTTCTCGAAAGGATAGTGGAATTGAGCAAATGGCATACTTCCGCTTTCAAACCAACAATCAAGCACTTTATCAATACGCTTGTAAGTTAACCCGTCAATCGTGAATTCGATATCATCAACCCATGGACGATGATAATCATCTAATTCTTTTCCAGAAAGATCCTTGAGCTCTTGGTAGCTTCCGATTACTTTGATTTGTTCTGTGCCATCACTATCCACCGCTTTCCATACAGGCATGGCTGTAGCCCAAAATCGATCACGACTTAGGTTCCAGTCCGGAGCAGTTTCTATGGTTTTTTTGGATCGGCCTTCTTTTACGTGTTTCGGAAACCAGTTTACAGAATCATTTGCTTCAAGCATTTCAGTTCTTTGCCCATCAATATCCATAAACCAACTCGGATGAGCACGGTACATAAGTTTTGTTCCACAACGATGGCAATGCGGGTACTCGTGTCTAATGTAGTCTATTTTCCAAACTATATTTCTTTCTTTTAATTCTTTAGCAATTAGCTTATTACTGTCCCAAATATTGTGTCCAATCCAGTCGCCAATTGTAAAAATTCCATTCTCATCGGTACTCATAACCCAAGGAATGTTGTTTTCTTTACTCAACTGAAAGTCCTCTTCGCCGTATGCTGGTGATTCGTGAGCTATACCAGTTCCATCTTCGTCGTGTACAAAATCCGCATGCCAGACCTTGAATGCATTGTCGCTTGTTGCAAGGACTTCATCTGGGGTGAAAAGTGGCTCGTATGACTTGCCGACTAAGTCATTGCCTTTCATAGTCTTAAGCACTTTATGTGGCAAAGTGTTGTGTTTTTCATCAGTAAATACACGTTCAACCAGTCTTGATGCAACGATCAATTCTTCTCCGTCGCACTCTACGACTGAGTAATCGACGTCCTTGTTTATGGCGACGGCGGAGTTACTTGGAAGCGTCCATGGAGTGGTAGTCCATGCCAACAAGAATGTGTTAGAGTCGCTAAGCTTGAACTTAACATAAACGCTTGGGTCAGTTACATCTTGGTATGAATTATCCATTGCAACTTCAGCTTTAGAAATTGGGGTTGCGTCTCGCGTGCAATACATAAGTACTTTTTCGCCTTCGTATATTTTTCCCTTATCGTAAAGCTGTCTAAATGCCCACCAAACTGACTCCATGAACTCTTTGTCCATTGTTTTATAGGCATTCTTAAATTCAACCCATCTGCCAATTCGCGCAATTGTGTCTTCCCATTCAGAGCTAATTTGCGTGACGTTGTCTCTACAAGTAAGGATATAATCCTCTAGTGAAATCTTTGTGCCGACATCACGCTTGTCTTCGATGCCTAGCTTTTTCTCGGTAAAGACTTCTGCAGGCAAGCCGTGACAGTCCCAACCCCATACGCGCTCTACTCTTTTGCCTTTCATAGTCCAATAGCGACCGGCAACATCTTTAATTGTCGAACCTAATAAGTGCCCATGATGAGGAAGACCAGTAGTAAATGGAGGCCCGTCGTAAAACACGTAACTATTGTCTGGCGATCTCTGTTCTACTGATGCTTCGAATATTTTATTCTTTTTCCAATATTCATTAATGTTTTTTTCGTACTCAAGAGCTCTTCTTCGCGTATTCTTGGTGAACTTTTTTCCCATAATTATTTCCCTTTAAAATTAAAAAATCTCCAGTTTTTGCAGGAGCTTTGATTAACAAAACGGTGCCATCCTGCTTCGGAGACTTAATTACGATGATTACGATCATCTCTGCCGTCGAGTTCTACTTGGCATATAAATGCTGTTCTTCTCGATCCTCGTGGTTGATAGCCACTCTAGTGGATTTAGTTAAATTGTTAACTGGCCTAGTATATCACCTATTTTAAGTAGGCGGCAACTTCTGCCATTAGAGGAAGAAGATCACCCTCCCATTGCTTCATATGCTCGCCAGAATCGCGCGTTACAATTATTGCAGGATATTGAATCACTCCATACATTTTTGCCATTTCAGCACCTTCTTTGGTCTCTAAGCTGACGAGCTCGGGCTCAGTGCGGTGTATTCGTGTAAATTCTCTGGCAAATTCTTCTACTTTTCTGCCGTGTTCTGAGACGGGGTGATATAACATAACTATTTTCATGTATTAAGTGTATCACCTTGAAAGCAAAAGGCTCTCAAAAGTTTTGAGAGCCTTTTGTTGCTTAACAACCTAGTCGTAGGTTAGCTGCAGCCTGTGGTGCTTCCACAGCTCGTACAGACATAACAACTGCCAGATCTTTGCGTTTGATTTCCGCAGTTGAAGCAAAGTGGAGCTTCTTCGGTTTTACCTGAAGTGGCTTTTTCCTTGCGTTCTTTAGGTGTTGATTCAACTACAACTGTTGCGACAGCTTCTGTCGAAGACTCCTGTGCTGAATCATCATCCGTTAGTAAACTTGTTTGTGCTTCAGGCATATCGTCTATGCTAGCTAGCCCTAGCTCTAACCTGTCATCGAATGACAGGTAAGTGATGGCTAATCTTTTTGCGAGATAGTCAATTATTGACGAAGCCGTACGAATGTCTGGATCGTCGGTTATCCCCGCAGGCGCAAATGATGTATTGATCATGGATTTTACATAATCTTTTAGAGGTACACCAAATTGCAATCCGTGACTTACGCTGATAGCAAATGCGTCCAATATCCCACGCATTGTGGACCCTTGCTTATTAACGTTTACAAAAATCTCGCCCGGTTTTCCGTCCTCGTATTCACCCACAGTCATGTATCCATGAGTAGATGCAACCTGGAATGAGAAAGTTTTAGAATTACGGACTTTTGGAAGTCTGGTTCTTACAGCACCCTTCAGGACTACTTTTTCGTCATCGGTTAGCTTAGCACCAGTTTCGATTTCTTTTTTGTCGCCATCTTTCTTGGCCATAGATAGTGGTTGAGCAACCTTACAGTTGTCGCGATAAATTGCCACAGCCTTAAGCCCAAGCTTCCATGACTCAAGATGTAGTTGTTCTACTTCTTCGACTGTTGCCTCTTCTGGCATATTTACAGTCTTGCTAATTGCACCAGACAAGAATGGCTGCACAGCACCCATCATCTTTACATGTCCTCTGTAGTGAATAGAGTTATCGCCCATGGAGCATGCGAACACTGGTTCGTGTGATTTCTTGAGATGTGGAGCACCAAGAATTGATTTTTCTATGTCGATATAGTCGATTATTTCTTGAGATTGCTTGTCGGTGTAGCCAAGTGCCTTTAGGGCGCGAGGGACAGTCTGGTTAACGATGCTCATTGTTCCGCCGCCAACTAGCTTCTTAACCTTAACAAGTCCTAGATCCGGCTCGATACCTGTTGTGTCGCAATCCATCATTAGTCCAATTGTTCCAGTAGGCGCAAGCACGCTCGCTTGAGAGTTTCTGACCCCATAAAGCTGTCCTAGTTCGACCGCTTCATCCCATGCAGTTGCTGCAGCACTAAGTAGCTCTTCTGATACTAAACTTGCATCTATCTTTGAAACTTCAGCTCGGTGCATCTTGAGTACGTTGATCATTGCTTCGCGGTCTTTTTGGAACCCAGCGAATGGCCCAACACGGTTGGCAATTTTCGCACTTGTTGCATAAGAGTGACCTGTAAGTAATGCAGTAATTGCTGCGGCTTGAGCACGACCTTCATCTGAGTCGTAAGGTAAACCTTGAGCCATAAGTAAAGCGCCAAGATTAGCGTATCCAATTCCAAGTTCACGGTAAGCCTTAGCGTTTTTGCCGATACTTTCTGTTGGATATTCACTATAGCCTACAAGGATTTCTTGAGCAGTAAATATTAGTTCTGTTGTGTGTCTAAAGGCTTCGATGTCAAAGGTGCCATCGTCATTCAAGAACTTTAGCAAGTTTAATGATGCTAAGTTACATGCAGAATTATCTAGGTGCATGTACTCACTGCAAGGATTAGACCCATTAATTCGCCCAGCGTTTGGAGCCGTGTGCCACTTATTGATAGTGGTATCGAATTGCATTCCTGGATCAGCGCATTCCCAAGCTGACTTTGCAATTTGAGTAAACAAATCTCTAGCCTTAATTGTCTTTACTGTTCGACCATCTTTTACGGCTTTTAAGTCCCAATCATCATCGTTTTCGACAGCTTTCATGAAATCATCAGTTACGCGCACTGAATTATTTGCATTTTGATACTGTACGGAATGAATATCTTTTCCGTCTAGGCTCATGTCCCAGCCGAGTGTCTGAAGATCGCGAGCTTTGCGCTCTTCGATGGCTTTACACCAAATAAACTCTTCAACATCTGGGTGGTCTGCATTTAAAATAACCATCTTGGCGGCACGTCGAGTCTTTCCACCACTCTTGATTGCACCGGCAGAACTATCTGCCCCTCTCATGAAACTGAGCGGACCAGAAGCTTTACCAGAGCTTTTTCCGAGACTTTCTTCGCTAGAACGAATACTACTGATGTTGATTCCTGAGCCTGAGCCTCCCTTGAAGATCATTCCTTCTTCGCGGTACCAGTTAAGAATTGAGGGCATTGTGTCCTCTACTGCAAGAATAAAACATGCACTTGCCTGTTGTGCACGGTCAGAGGCACCTATGTTAAACCATACTGGTGAGTTAAATGATGCTCGTTGTGTAGCTAATATATACTTTAGTTCTTGAGAGAAGTCTTCTGCCTCGGATTCATCAATAAAGTAACCTTCCTGAACACCATGACGAGCAACTGTATCAACTACTCGATCAATCAATTGTCTCAAAGAACTTTCACGACTTTTCGTACCAGGAGTTCCAGCAAAATATTTTTGTGAAACAATATTGATTGCATTGACTGACCATCCTTCAGGAAATTCGACATTTTTCTGCTCAAACACAGCTTCACCCGTCATCGGATTCTTCAAAATTGAGTCTTTAGTCTCCCAATTTAGTTTGTCGTATCCTTTTTCTTTAGGGGCCGTAAAGAAGCGCCTGCGACCCAGGATTGTAGTTTGTCCCATGTTACCCTCACTTTAATTAATTATTTAGTTTGTTTTTTGTTTGGTTCGTAGCTCATGATGACGCCTGCTCTCAAAAGACGTTTTCGCTCGCTCCCCTCAATTTTCAATTTATTTAAAAATCGGGGGGAACAGTCAAGCGCTATAAGCTCTTGACCGGCTCTGACTTGCGTTTACGAATTTGTAACAATTCACGCTCAAAACCTGCGATGTCCTTAAAGCGTCGATACACGCTCGCGAATCTTACATATGCAACTTCATCTAGTCTTGCAAGATCTTCCATTACCAAATCGCCAATTTTTGCTGTTGTGACCTCTTGGTCACCGCACGCATAAATTTCTTTTTCGATATTTCCAACAATAGATTCAAGCTGCATGCTCGTGATCTTTGTCTTTTCAGAAGCTCTATACAGGCCAGCTAAAAGCTTGTCTCGATTAAACAACTCTCTAGTTCCGTCATTTTTGACGACAACGAGTTGTGGTCTCTCGACACGCTCATAGGTTGTAAACCTATGCTCACAGTTTATGCATTCACGGCGTCTGCGTATCGCTTCGCCATCAGTCACGTCCCTAGACTCGATAACTTTCGTATCAGCCTTTTGGCATTGACTGCATTTCATCTGCATACTCCCTAATCTGTGTATAGATTAAATTATTTGTTCATTTCAATGTGCGATTACTATATTTAATAAACCTATATATAGCGTCTATGTACTCTATATTAGCCCTATCTATAGCGTTTTTCAAGCAAATAGCGCTGTATTATTTACTTAGCTTCTTTGTCGTCTTTTTCGTCTTTAGATTTCTGTCGTTTTCCCTTGAGGCGACGCAAAAATGAAGGTTTTTCAAGTTCGTCGTCGTTGTCTGATGCACTAAAAACTGTTGGCTTGTTAAGCTCTGTGTCCTTATTGTCGTCGTCTTTTTTATCAGCTTCATCATGAGAATCTAAGGACCAGATATTCGGCATTGGAGACTCAGTACTGAAACTCGCCTCTTTCTTCTTGTCGGTATCTTCAAGATCCATATCGATATCACTCATGGCATCTTCTGATATCTTATTGTCGTCACTGTTCACTATGGTAGATTTTCCTGCGCTTGAATTGTTGTCGCTTGATGATTCCGCGGTTCTAGTGAAATAAGCAGCGTCAAATCCTGTAGCTACTACAGTTACGACAATTTCTCCCTCTAGATCAGGATCTATAGTTGCTCCGAAAATAATGTTCGCATCTGAGTCAGCTGCCGCGGTTATGGTCTCGGCTGCGGTGTTAATCTCGTGCATGGACATATCATTTCCACCAATGATATTAAACAAGATGCCTCTGGCGCCGTCGATAGAAACTTCTAGTAGTGGTGACTCGACAGCTTGCTGAGCGGCTTGTACTGCCCTGTTTTCTCCAGCTGCACGTCCGATTCCCATAAGCGCAGAACCTGCGTTACTCATAACTGCTTTAACATCTGCAAAGTCTAAGTTTATTAGTCCATGAACTGTAATAAGATCTGATATACCCTGAACGCCCTGTCTTAATACGTCGTCAGCTACCTTAAAGGCTTCAAGTAAAGGAGTTTGTCTGTCGATGGTTTGAAGCAGCCTGTCATTTGGAATTGTAATTAATGTATCCACTTCAGTTCGTAGATTTTCGATTGCCTCTTCAGCGTTTTTGCGTCGTTTCTGGCCTTCAAAAGCGAATGGTTTTGTTGCAAATCCTACAACTAATGCACCCTCTTCTTTGGCGAGTTGTGCAACCACATGACCAGCTCCACTTCCTGTTCCGCCACCTGCACCAATGGTGACAAAAACCATATCGGCATCTTTTACAACGTTTCTGATGTCATCTTCGCTTTCTTTTGCGGCTGTAGAACCCACACCAGGGTCTGCTCCAGCACCCAATCCACGCGTAGCATCTTTGCCGATATGAACTTTTGTTTCTGCTTTAGAATGATGTAAAGCTTGCGAATCTGTATTTACAACAACAAACTCAACTCCTTTAACGCCTGACTCAATCATGCGATTAACTGCTGCGCCACCGGCGCCACCAACACCGATAACTTTAATACGGGCGAATGTTTCAATGGCTGGTGCAACTTGTGGCATACGAAAACCTCTCTTTAATGTATAGGGTGAGTATACCCGATACGTTCTTCTTGTTCAATAAATGATATTACTTCTTAAATCCCATTTTACCTAAAATACCGTCAATCAGGCCAAAAGCCCCTGAATTTGGCTTCCCAAATGAACTTTCATCACCTGGTAAAAGCAACATATCAAGAAGCATAAGTCCCACTGCGCTAGCGTAAGCTCCGTCGTCAACAACATCGATTAATCCGCTAAGTGGCTGCAATGACCCCATACGTGCAGATAATTCTAGTTTCTCTTTAGCGAAATCCGCAATTCCAGGTATGCGAGCTCCACCACCCGTGAACACAATTCCACCTGGAAGCTTGCGAGAGCGATTGACTCGTTTTAACTCTTTGTCGATAAGCTCGAATAATTCTTCAATTCTTGCCTCTGTTATCATTCTTATTTCAGCCATTTCAAATAGCTGAGTTTTTCCATCATGCTCTACTTTTGCATTTAAATCTTTGTTCTTATCATCCAAGGCTGCGTATTTAAGTTTTACCTTTTCAGCTATATCGAGTTCGGTCTTGAGACCTATGGCTAAATCATTTGTTAAATTTATGCTGCCTACGGGAATAACGGCAACGTGATGAACTTCACCGTCTTCGATTATTGCCAAGTTTGTTGTTCCTGCACCTATATCAACCACCAATGTTCCGGCTTCTTTTTGCTTTCGATCAAGAACCGCCTCTGCAGCTGCAAGAGAAGAAAGTGTTTTGTGCTCAGTTCGTAATTTGGTTCGCTCAAGGACCATCTCTAGATTGCGAACATTAGGAGCCAGAGCGGTAACTATATGGGTATCAACTTCTAGTCTAACTCCGTTCATACCGACTGGATCTTTGATGTTGTCTTGACCGTCAATTCTATAATTTTTAGCAAATACTTGGATTATTTCTCTGTTGGGTGGAAGCTGAACAATTGTAGCTGCTTCTTCGACACGCAGGCGCTCTTCTGGGCCAATTTCTTTATTAGCGGTACTTATAGCGATTACGCCTTTTGAGTTAATGCCGCTGACGTGTGATCCGTTAATGTTAACAGTCGCATGCTGAATGTGTACGCCTGACAGACGCTCTGCTTCTGTTACTGCATGTGCAACTGCGTCAGCAACATCATCAACATGCACAATCACTCCTTTACGCATACCAAGGTTAGGAGCCTTTCCATGTCCTATAATAGTAGGCTTTGTCGGGTCGGCTTCATCAACCATACCAACAACACAGCGAACATTCTGTGTACCAATATCTAGACCAACAAAGTGCGTTGGTGTTTGTTCACGCATACCATGAAGTATAGCAATAGCATCTAGATTCTACTAGTAAAACAATAGCGGAATAATTTTTTAATTTTTATTTTGCAGTAATAATCTCAAAACCATCTTCAGTGATTAGCACAGTGTGCTCAAAATGTGCCGACAAACTACCGTCATGGGTCCTTACAGTCCATCCGTCATCGTCTATAGCTACCTGGTGACCACCTAGGGTTACCATGGGCTCGATGGCTATAGTCATACCTGCGCGAAGTTTTGGTCCAGTTTGAGCTTTACCATAATTTGGAATGTTTGGAAGTTCATGAAGTTCGTGGCCAACACCATGACCAACAAGATCTCTGACTATTCCATAACCGTGGGGCTCTATTATGGCTTGGGCTGCAGCTGAGATATCGCCAACCCTAACTCCATCCCTTAAGACTCCTATAGCTTCATCAAGCGCAAGCTTAGTTGCCGCTATTAACTCTAGTTTTTTAGTATCTTTCGAGTTTCCTACAAGATAGCTGATAGCAGAGTCGGTCACCATACCTTTATGAGTCACACCAAAATCTATGCTAACAATATCCCCAGACTGTAATATTTTAGAAGTGCTAGGAATTCCGTGAACTATTTCATCGTTAACACTTATACAAATTACATCCGGAAAACCTTGATAACCCAGGAATGAGGGCTGTCCACCTAAAGCTCGGACTTCATTTTTAGCAATTTCTGCTAAATCTTTTGTAGACATTCCAGCTTTAGTGGAAGTTTTTACTTTATCTAGAGTCTGTGCCAGCATTTTGCCAGCTATGCGCATAGACTCAATCTCATCACTTGTCTTGATTTTAGTCATACTCATATTTTAATTCTTCAAATCGTCAATAGCGCGCTTAATCTCATCATGAACAGTTTCGACTGACTGATCTCCATTAACTTCGATTACAGGAACATCAGCTTTTTTAAATTGGTCTAAAATTGGCAATATTCTTTCTTTGTACTCAACAAACCGTTCACTTATAGCAGCGTCGGTATCGTCTTGTCGGCCGCGTTCTAGTAAGCGCTTTTTTACCACCTCTTCATCAGCGGTAAGATGAATAACAGCACTAATATCTAGTTGTTCGTGTCTTTTTTGCGCAAGCAACCAGTCAGCTTG
Source organism: Saccharimonadales bacterium (SeqCode) (assembly GCA_041617975.1). Taxonomy (GTDB): domain Bacteria; phylum Patescibacteriota; class Saccharimonadia; order Saccharimonadales; family JAXHNE01; genus JAXHNE01. The sequence continues at coordinate 5,733 of JBFJNW010000003.1, read as the reverse complement.
TTCGAAGGTTCTGGGGAATCCATCTAATACAAATTCGCTATCTGTATCCATAAGGCTAAAAACTTTTTGTATCAGCCCGATAATCACTCCGTCTTGAAGTAACTTTCCTTCAAGCATAGCTTTTCGTCGCTGTCCGGCAATTAACATTCTAAGGAATTCGCCCGTAGACACCCATGCTAAGCCCATTTCGTCTGCAAGCATTCTACCTTGGGAGCTTTTTCCAGACCCAGCCACGCCCATAAAAATTATCACCCTAACTTCTCCTTCACAATCCGCGCCACCACGGAGCCATCAGCAAGCCCTTTCGACTCTTTTTTAACATATCCCATGACTTTACCCATATCTTTAACTGAAGTCGCTTCTGTTGACTGTATAGCGCGGTCAACTAGGGTTTCAACCTCTTCCACGCTCATCATTGCTGGTAAGTATTTTTCTATAACATCAATTTCATATTTTTCTTGATCTGCACGTTCTTGATTTCCACCTTTATTGTAGAGTGCAATCGCATCATGGCGTTTTTTAACTTCCTTAAAGAGCAGTCCTTGTATTTGAGGGTCTGTTAAGCCCTCGTCTCTTTTACCTTGTGCTACTTCCTCATACAGGATTACACTCTTAATTCCACGTAAAACAGAAACAAGCTCTTTGTCGCCAGACAATAGAGCTTGTTTAAGGTCAGCGGTGAGCTGATCAACAATCGGCATTAACGTTGACCGAGTTTAAGCTTTTTAACCTTGATAGCTTTTCGCTCTTTGCGAATGATAGCTTTTTTACGGCGATCACGCTTACTCATAGGCTTCTCGAAATATTGAGTTTGCTTAACCTCAGCAACAACACCTGATTGCTGTACTTTCCGTGAAAATCGTCTGATCAGACTTTCTACGGATTCCTTGGGGTCTTTCTTTGAAACTTGAATCATCGATGTAATACTACGCTAACAGATTGAATAATGCAAGAGTTTTACTTCTCTTGTTGGTTTTTCTGCTTTTGTCTTTGCGATTTTAGGACAATGCTCTGTAATTCTTTAAAAATTGCGAAGTGCTTGTTGGTGTAATAAACCTTAGTGTTGCCTTGTTTTTCTGAAATAAGAAATCCAATCTTCTCAAGACGTTTTAATTCTCTCTGGATATTTCCAGCGTCTTCTCGGATTAGTTTTGCGAGGCCGCGAACATGCGTCTTAAAGTCAGGGTACTTTGCGTACACTACTATAATCTTTCTGCGAACTCTGGAGGTGATAAATACATCTAACATAAGCGTCTATTGTGTTTAGAACAACGTAGAGAAAGTATACGTAACGTTGTATAAAAATTCAAGCAAATATTATTCAACAGCCTATAATGAGGCTATGTTTTATTACGAGGTTCAAGTTGCAGGACGCGCCTATCACAGCAAAAAACCACTCACTTACAGTAGTGAGTCAGCGATTGAAGCTGGATCAATAGTATCTATTCCTGTAAGGAAAAAAAATCTATCTGGCTTTGTATTATCAAAAGTTTCTAAGCCCTCTTTTGATGCTAGGCCAATATCTAAAGTCGTAGATTCACCTCCACTTCCACCGCAATCAATCAAACTCTTTACTTGGATGGAAAACTATTACCCCAGTAATACTGGCACAACTCTGCAGCTATTTATGCCGAATAACATATTAAAACGATCAACCAAATCCACCACTGTTAAAGAGTCTAGTTTAGAAAAAAACGTTGTAAATGACTCCCCTCAATTAAGAAGTCCTCAGCTTAAAATAATTAAGTCCATAAATGAAGGTATTCAAAATAACTACTTACTGCACGGAGAAACAGGATCTGGCAAAACCAGAATTTATGCAGAACTAATCGAGAAAAATCTAAATAGCGGCAAGTCAGCACTTATTTTGACTCCAGAAATAGGTTTAACTGCTCAGTTAATTGCTCAGCTAAAGGCTGACATTAGCACCGATCTTGTATTGCTTCACTCACAGCTTACTCCCAAGCAAAAGCGAGAAAACTGGCATAAGATTGCCGGTGCAACAAAACCGATTGTTGTAATTGGCACAAGATCAAGCTTATTTGCTCCTGTAGAATCATTAGGAATTATCATCGTCGACGAAGAACATGAAGATGCTTACAAACAAGAGCAGGCGCCTAACTATCACGCTGTAACGGTCGCCGCAAAGCTTGCTAGTTTACACAAAGCCAAGCTTGTGCTTGGAAGTGCGACTCCTTCTGTTGTAGATTACTCAATGTTTTCGCAAAAAAATTTACCTATCCTGCGCTTAGACTCGCCTCACGATAATTCAAAAGTAATGTTTACGGTTGTCGATATTACTAAGCGAGAAAATTTTACTAATTCTCCTCACTTATCAAAATCGCTTATTTCAATCGCAAATAATGCACTAGCTAATAAAGAACAGATTCTTTTATTCCTTAACAGAAGAGGCACAGCCAGACTAGTTCTTTGCCAAAATTGCGGCTGGGAAAATACTTGTCCTGATTGCGACATACCTTATACCTTCCATGCGGACACTCATACCCTTCAATGCCACACATGCGGCAACTCTGTAAAGCCGCCTGCAACCTGCCCTGAATGTAAGAGCTCAGACATTTTCTATAAGCACATCGGCACCAAGGCATTAGTTGAACACGTTCAAAAACTATTTCCTGATGCAAGAGTAAAGCGCTTTGACACAGATCTTGGCAAGAAAGATCGGCTTGAAGCCAATTATACCGAAGTAAGAAATGGAGAGTTCGACATATTGGTCGGCACTCAGCTGCTCGGCAAAGGACTCGATCTTCCGAAACTTAGCACCGTAGGTATTATTCAGGCCGATAGCAGCCTAGCTATTGCTGACTTTAGTGCCAGAGAAAAAGCTTACCAGCAACTACATCAAATCATCGGACGAGTTGGCAGAGGTCACAGAGGTGGTCATGTGGTTATTCAAACCTATAATCCATCCAGTCCGCTTATTCAATCGGCAATAGAAAAAAATTATGACACTTTTTATAAAAAAGAACTTCAAGAGCGCAAAGAATACCAATACCCTCCTTTTTGCTTCATGCTAAAAATATCCACTTCAGCCAAGAAAGAAGAGAGCGCGATAGATAAAATTAATCAAGCAATTGACTCAATAAAATCACTACCAATTAAAGCTACTATTATTGGTCCTGCGCCTTCGTTTAAGGCTAAAACCCATGGCTCCTACCACTGGCAAGCCGTAATTAAGTCTAAGGATAGATCACACTTGCTTTCAGTGATTGACGGCCTACCTGCCAAAGTAAAATACGACATCGATCCTATCAACTTACTGTAGTCAACACTTCGCTCCGAAGTCTACCTAGGGTATAATCTTCGAATAATGACTAGAAAAGACATAATTACCCTTCCTAATGCCAGCCTTCGAACTAGATCAAAAAGAGTAGGCATAATCACAGACGAGATTTTGACCCTGATCGATGACATGAAAAAGGCTACACTTGATTGGGAAGATAGTCGAGAACACGAAGTAGGTGTTGCGTTGGCCGCAATACAAGTTGATATTCCATACCGAGTAGTCGTTGTTCGAAATGATTTTGACAATAAAAAAGATCGATCTTTTACAGTATTTATAAATCCTGAAATTACAAAGTATGAAGGTGAAAAAATAGAAGATTTTGAGGGCTGTTTAAGCGTCAAGAACATCTATGGCAAGGTTCCTAGATATCAAAAGGTCAAAATCAAGGCGCTGAATGAAAATGGTCAAGAAATTCGAGTAACTGCCGAGGACTTCCTGGCTCGAGTCTTCCAACACGAGATTGATCACACTAATGGAATTGTGTTTATCGACCACATCAAAGACAATCCAGAAGCTTTTTGTCGCTTAAACGAAGACGGAAATCTAGATAAGCTGGACTACGATAAAGACGTACTTAACAATGACACACTTTGGTAGTATCAAATGAAAAATTCAGTTGTCTTTTTTGGTACAGGACCTGTAGCTGCAAAATCTCTTGAACTGCTGCTTGCTCATCAAGAAATAGAAGCTGTAATAACCAAGCCTAAACCACAATCTCATCGAGGCAGCTTTCCGGTTACTGAAATTGCAGAGAGCAACGGCTTAAAAATTATTGAAGTAAGTAACAAAGCAGAACTATCAGAAACTTTAAAATCATCTAATCTGACCTCAAAACTAGGTGTTTTGATAGATTTTGGAATAATTGTCAGTAAATACGTTATTGATTATTTTCCACTTGGTATTATTAATAGTCATTTTTCACGATTACCTGAGTGGAGAGGTGCCGACCCTATTACATTCTCGATCCTAAGCGGGCAGCCGACAACTGCAGTTAGTCTAATGTTGCTTGATGAAGGAATGGACACCGGCAAACTATTGACTCAAAAAGGTATCGAAATTAAATCGAATGACACAACGCCATCACTAACCTCCAAACTTATCAATCTCAGTGATTCACTTTTGCAAGAATTTATTCCTAAATATGTTGCCGGAAAAATATCACCCAGAAAACAAACACATGCTGATCGCGCAACATACTCACGAAAACTTACAAAGCTTGATGGAAAAATAGACTGGAACAAACCAGCAGAAGTCATAGAAAGAGAGATCCGGGCTTTCGCAGGGTGGCCAAAAAGTTATTCAATAATTGCCGACAAAAACGTTGTAATTATTTCATCTAAACTTTCCAGCATGAGCGGTAATCCAGGTTCCGTTGTATTAAATAATAATGAACTTCATATCTGTTGTGGGTCAGATTCACTACAGATTCTTAGTCTTAAACCCTCAGGCAAAAACGAAATGACCGCCGAGGCATTCCTCGCCGGTCATCGACAATTATTAACTAGCTAATACTAGGCTTGAGGCGCTTCTGGAGTCTGTTCAGCTTTGCTGGCTTCGACTATAGCTGGAGCATTTTGCTTAATCTCTGCCTTGAGCTTTTCTAGTTCCTCGGCTACAACGTCCTTGTAGTTTGGAAAGTTAGATTCAAGCCATTTTAATGCACCCGCTTCATCATTTTGATTAATGAACGTTTCGAACTCATCGAGTTGTTCATTGCTCATTTGTTCTGCTAGCTTCATGCCAACACGCATCTCAAGCGTTTCGTAAATATGAGCAAGCATTTTATTCTTTTCCTCTGAAGGTAAGTCACCAAGCCCGAGCTCTACAAGTAAGTTGTTATCTAGTTTAAACATTTATTATCTCCTGTTTTTATTATTATAGCGTATTACAATCTACGGCTAAAAAATTCTACTAATTGGTTTTCTTAACTTTTTCGGCTATTTTTAGAAGTTCTTCGATGACTGAGCCATCTAATTGAGCGCCTTCGTTAACAAATATTTCTCCATTTTGCTCGTAAGTTCCATCCATGCCTTCAAATACTGGTTTTGAAAGATTGTTGAATTCATTCCACTTGTCCGCGTCGTTACCAAAATCAATTCCTATGCGCTTTGATATCTGCGAGCGTCCGTCACCTGCATTTGCTGGTTTTTCAAATTCTGCTCTAAGCTCATCTATGTTGTCTATTTGAAAGGTATCATTCTCCGCATCGCTGCTATCGTCTGAAGCCTCAGGTGCGTGTGTAGCAGGTTCTTTAGGCTTGGTATCGTCTTCGATTATATTATTTAATAGCAATACTGCTCCTACGGCCACTACTCCTACTGCAGCAATTTTACCTAAATTTCGTTTTGCGATTTCTTTTTTGTCACTAAACCATTCTTTGGCCTGATCTCTTCGAGTTTTTAGATGTTTCGGATTGTACCGGCCGTTCG
>JBFJNW010000002.1:0-20356 GCA_041617975.1 Saccharimonadales bacterium (SeqCode) | reverse complement strand
TATTAACAGGGCATCAATAGGACTAAGGTCTGACAGGGAATATTCCTCAGTGACGAAGATCCCGACATCAATAATTATGCATTTTCCATCTTTTTCTAGACGTAAACAGCTTTGTGGATATTTTGTTACACGCATAACCTTAATATTAACACGCAGCGATGTTATACTTGAGATCAAGATGAGTTATAAAAATGAAAATGTGGCACGTGTTGCCGAAACACTTAGACAAAGATTTGAACTTCTGGATTCTAAAACAGATATTTTAAAAGCCGTTGAATTAAAAGCTTTATACAGTGAGATACCCAGCCTCGAGCCTCAAGAAAGAGCTGCATTTGGTCAAGAAATAAACCAGCTAAAAAACGAGTTGCAGACGCTTGTTGATGATCATCAAGAATCTGCTAATGCACTGCCACCGATTGACGTTACCGCGCCATTTGCGCCAAATACCAGCAATGAGTCAATGCCAAGACTTTTTACTTCTGATCAAGGTTCTATGCATCCATTGACTGTTGAAATGGAAAGAATTACAGACATATTCTATAGGATGGGATTTGAAGTAGTCGAGTCTAGGCAAATTGATGATGAATACCACATGTTCAGTAGTCTTAATTTTCCTGATGGTCACCCAGCAAGGGATGACTACGATACCTTTATAACTGAAGAGGGCCTAATAGCTCCTGCTCATACCAGCACAATGCAAAATAGAGTTTTATCAGATCGCAAGCATTTATTAGATGAGGGCAAAAGCATCGGTGTGGTTATACCCGGGAGAGTTTTTAGAAACGAAGATCTTGATGCGACACACGAGCATACATTTCATCAATTAGAAGGCGTATATGTGGCTAAAGGTGCTACAGTCGGAAATCTCGTAGCGACACTTAAGACATATTTGAGCGAATACTTTAGTGAAGATTTAAACGTTAAATTACAGCCTTTTTATTTTCCTTTTACAGAGCCAAGTTTTGAAATGGCGGTTGAAAGACCTCAGGCGTTGCGCAAAGACGAAAGCGAAGAGCAACAGTGGCTAGAGTTACTGGGCTGCGGGATGATCCACCCAAATGTGTTACGCGAAGCAGGAATTGATCCAGAAGTCTACACTGGCTTTGCTTGGGGTTGCGGCATTGAGCGACTGGTATTGATGCGCTATGAAATTGAAGACATCAGGCATTTCAACAGTGGAAAACTAGACTTCTTGAGGCAATTTTAATGAGTACTATTTTCGACAAAATCGTAGCAGGAGAAATGAAATCTTGGATTATTTGGGAAGATGAAAAGCACATGGCCTTTTTGACCCCTTTCCCGAACACGCCTGGGTTTACCGTTGTTATACCTAAAAAGAATCCGGGTGATAATATTTTTTCAATTGATGATGACATTTATCACGAGCTACTTGAGGCAACAAGAACAGTGGCTAGAATTTTAGAAAAAGCTTTTAATGTAGAGCGCATTGCTTTAATTTTTGAAGGTGAAGCCGTTCCGCATGTTCACGCCAAACTAATGCCAATGCATGGTCTAGGTGAGCCATTCAAAGAAATAAAGCCAGAACCAAAATTCCACGAACAATACCCAGGTTACTTAACCAGTTTAGAGGGGCCAAAAATGGACGATGCTGAACTTGATGCTATCCAAGCAAAAATAATGGAGGCCCAGAAATGAAAGTTAGCTTAAATTGGGTAAAACAATTTACAGACATTGATGTATCAAATGAAGAGCTGATCAAAACTATCGGTGAGCAACTTGGGGCTGTAGAGGAAGTCTTTAATATGACTCCTGTCTATAAGGACGTGTTAATCGCTGAAGTTGTTGAGTGCGACAAGCATCCTAATGCCGATAAATTAAGTCTTTGCCTAATTGATGATGGTGGGGTGAATCAATCTGTCAACCGAAATGAAGATGGTCTAATTCAGGTTGTATGCGGAGCCAATAATGTTAAAAAGGGAATCAAGGTAGCTTGGTTACCACCTGGCTCAACAGTTCCATCATCATTTCATGGTGATCCCTTTGTACTAGAAGCCAGAGAATTACGCGGAAAAATGAGTAACGGGATGATAGCTAGCATGAAAGAGCTAGCCATCGGTGACGAGCATGATGGTATTTTGATTATTGATGTAGAGTCTAGCGCTGGTCAAAAATTTGCGGATGTTTACCAGTTAAACGACACAATAATAGACATTGAAAATAAAATGTTTACGCATAGGCCTGATTGTTTTGGTCAATTAGGCGTAGCACGAGAGATTGCCGGGATAACTAACAACAAATTTGTTAGCCCTGATTGGTACCTAAATCCTTTAGATAACCTTAATAAGTCCGAGAATAATCTATCGTTAAAAATAATCAACGATATCCCAGATTTAGTTCCTCGATTCGTATGTGTGCCAATTGCTAATGTAAATATAGCCCAAAGCCCAGTAATAATTCAGTCATTTTTATATAGAGTCGGCATTAAGCCGATCAATAATATCGTTGATATAACAAATTATATTATGGCTCTGACGGGTCAACCACTTCATGCATACGATTATGACAAGCTGAGCGCTGCTACAGAGGCAGAAGGTGCAGTTTTGACTGCACGTCACGGCAATGGAAAAGAATCTGTAAATTTACTTAACGGAAAAACAATAACGCCAAGAGAATCAGATATTGTGATTGCTACCGATAAAGAAATTGTTGGAATTGGTGGGGTTATGGGTGGCACAAATACGCAAGTAGATGCCGATACTAAGAATATAGTCATAGAATGTGCAAACTTCGATATGTACGCTATCAGGAAAACTAGCATGGCACTGGGTTTGTTTACAGATGCTGTAACGCGTTTTAATAAGGGTCAATCCGCTTTGCAAAATGAAACAGTATTACTTGAAGCAATGTCAATGATTGTTGGTGTGGCGAGCGGAGACGTTTCAGGTGAGATCCAAAACGCTAACGGCGAAGTATCATTGCCAAGTACAATAGAAGTAGACGCAGCATTTATATCTGACAGGCTAGGTGTGGACATACTGCCAGAAGATGTTAAGCGACTTTTAACAAATGTAGAATTTGAAGTTCAGCTGGATGGCGCAATTGCAAAAATATCTGTTCCATTTTGGCGAACAGATATTGAGATTCGCGAAGATATTGTTGAAGAAATCGGAAGACTAATGGGCTTCCATAGCATCCCTAAAACTTTGCCTATGCGCGATACTACTCCAGTTAAAAAAGACCGGTTATTAAGCCTTAAATCTTTAATACGAAATATTTTTTCGTCATCAGGGGGAAATGAATTACTTACATATAGTTTTGTGCATGGAAAACTTTTGCAAGATTGTGGCCAAGATCCAATTCATGCATATAAATTAGGTAATGCGCTTAGTCCAGACCTGCAATATTATCGATTGAGTCTAACTCCTAGTGTTCTAGACAAAGTGTACGGAAATATTCGAGCTGGGTATGACGACTTCATGTTGTACGAAATTGGTAAAACACATATAAAAAATCATGCTGATGAAGAAAGTTTGCCTAAAGAACAGCAACGCCTGTCTTCGGTTGTGGTGTCTACATCAACAGATGAACCTGCATATTATTTAGCACAAAAACAATTAATGAATTTATTAGAAAAGCTGGGAATTAAGGGTGCCTCGCTGCAGAAAATCGGAAATTTTAATAGTAACGAATCATTGAACCAGTTAATTGCACCTTTTGACACACAAAGAAGCGCTATTGTTATTTTAGGAGATGAAATATTGGGTGTTATTGGTGAATTTACATCCAAGACCAAAAAGGCACTAAAATTACCTGACGGAGTTGCTGGTTTTGAATTGTCTACAACAAAACTTCTAAACGCTAATAAGTTCTCTGCATATACGCCATTATCAAAATTTCCAAGCGTCCATCAAGACATATCTTTTGACGTACCTGAGGCTATGACTTTCGGAGAATTGGATTCATATATTCGCGATAACCTGCCTGACGACGAAGACATCTCGTGGCAGCTGTCCCCACTAGATATATATAAAGCTGAAAACAAAAAGCACATGTCTTTTAGGATTACAATTTCACATAACCAAAAGACATTAACTAGCGAAGAAGTGCAAACAATGCTGGATAAGATTGCCGAAGATGCAAACTCCGCACTAGACGTTACAAAAATTTAAAATATAATCTAATATTGAAAAATAAACTAAAAATGTTATAGTATCTATGTTTTGTTTGGCTATGGCCATCCATAACGTACCTTGACAGGTGTGTTAAATCTTCTATTCCTCAAGTGTACGTCTGAGTAGGGCGTATCACTTGGCTACAGGGATGAGCTCCTTTTGTTTACGTCAAAAGTAGAGTTCCAAAGTCTGATGGAGGCTTTGTTGGCAGCGCATAGGCCGCGTTTGCTATCTCTGTAGTTCGCTCTGGATGCTAAGCTGCCGCAGAAATGCCGGTTTCGTATCCCGATAGGGGGTGCTCGTTTTGTTTGTGTCGTCTCGCTTCCCAGCCCGAGACATATGATGCATGCAGCGTAGCGGCAATAGTCGCTCCGACACCCCCGAATTCTTCGATCCACGATAGTTTCCCTAATAAGGAGATGATTTATTTGCCACGTGAAGTGCAATGTGGAACATGCAAAGGCAAGGGTCGCATTTGGTCTCAATGGTATGCGAACAATGACGGCAAGCTTTGCCCAACCTGCAGAGGATCTGGCAAGGTAAAACCTCGCTAGAAAATAAGGAATACGACAGTCTGAGCTTGGCTCTAGCTTTTTGGCATTCGCCATAAAAACTACAAAAACACACCTGTCTATTCCCTAAAGTTGCTGATAATAATGAGCAGTTCCAGGGAATAAATCTTTTACAATAAAATTTAAAAAGACACAAAAGCGTTGAATAATTATACAATTATGGTACTATTTTACTGTTTTGGTAGAGTTTACTCCCATAACGATCTTTGACAGGAATAATTTTTAGATTTTTTACGTAGAAGGATACGATCCTATTTGCTGTTTCGCCGTAGCACCCGGATCGCCTCCGCAGCTAATGACAAACAAAAAGCTGTCGTTCTGTGAATTAACACAGTCTTCTACTAGGTTTAGGTTAGCGCGCTGCTGCTTCAATGACTCTCACGAGTTAAAAGGCCGGTGCGTTTACCATGGGATTAGCATAAAGTTGGTGTAGTTACACAAGTAAGCGGAAATTCTACGCACCCTCTTTTTTCGGCCCAGTGTCGATATGCTTTTCCCAAAAATCTCTGTGGTTGCTTGTGGGCTACCCGCCGCTCACTTGAGTGACCCAGAGAACGAGGAGGTGTCTGTTCCGAAAGGAATACGATCCTAGAAGCGGACCGTATGCCCACCCCACCCCGGGCGCAGACACCTCCTCCAACCAACCATTTGATCGAGCATCCGCTCTCAAAAAAATCAATCTAAAATAATTCCTGTCTTTTCCCTAAAGTTGCTGATAATCATGAGCAATTTCAGGGAATAGATCTTTGTCCTATATCTGTTGCTGCTATACAATATAGCCAGGTGAGACACATACTGAAAATATTACGATCAGCTAGGGAGCTGCGAAGCTATTACATTGGTATTAGCTTTATTATGGTTCTAGTTAGCTTGAGTCAGCTAGTTTTGCCACTACTAAGTGGACGAGCAATTGACGAAATCCAACTCGGCACAGATGCAAATACAAAGCTATTACTTGGTTTAGCTTTTGGCATTTTTATCTTGGACATCATAGGTACATTTTTAAATAATCTTAGTGGTTATTGGGGTGATCAAATGGCCGCGAAGCTCAATAAACACTTAAGTACAGAGTATTACACACACCTCTTAACGCTTCCTCAGCACTTTTATGACACAGAATTATCTGGAAAAATTATAAATAGGCTCAACCGATCGATATCGCAGATTACCAGCTTTATGCAGATGATGAGCAATAACTTCTTGCAGTTTATTCTGACAACAATATTTTCATTGGCATTGGTTGCTTACTATAGTTGGCAGGTGGCACTACTGCTGTTTTCTTTGTATCCAATTTATATCTGGCTGACCGTTAGAACTAGTAACAAGTGGCAGGAATACCAATCAGAAAAAAATAAACATATTGACATTGCCAGTGGAAGATTTGCTGAAGCCATAAATCAAATAAAGGTCGTGAAAAGCTTTATACAAGAGAAAAACGAGTTTTTATTTTTTAGAAAACACCTAAGTAGCGTAGTTTCAATAAATAGACCACAATCAAAATTTTGGCACGAACGTGACATAAGGCGTAGATTAGTGCTAAATGTTATTTTCTTCTTCGTATACGTGTTTATATTTTTACAGGCAGCAAACGGTGCCTACTCATCAGGTGTTGCGGTTGCGCTGATCTTGCTTGCAGCTCAAATTCGCATTCCCATATTTACTATTAGTTTTTTGGTAGAAAACATGCAAAGAGCAATTGCCGATAGCAAAGATTACTTTGAAATTATGGAAGTTCGCCCTCAGATTACTGATATCAAAAATGCAAAAACTTTAAATGTTAAAAAAGGCGAAATTGTATTTAATGATGTCAGCTTTAGTTACGACAAAAACCAGCCAGTATTAAAAAATATTAGTTTTAAAGTTGCGCCTGGAAGCAAAATAGCTCTAGTCGGCGAAAGCGGAGAAGGTAAGTCTACAATTACTAATTTATTAATGCGGTTATATGAAGCGGAGTCCGGATCAATTCTAATTGACGAGCAAAATATAGAAGAAGTAACCCAAAAATCTTTACGAAAAAACATTGGTGCTGTATTTCAAGAACCAGCATTATTTAGCGGTACGATCAGAGAGAATATCGCCTATTCCATGCCTCTTGCTACAGAAAATCAAGTATTGCGAGCCGCTAAAGCCGCAAATGCGCATGACTTTATATCTAAGTTCGAAAAAGGCTACGAAACAGAAATTGGTGAACGCGGTTTGCGACTTTCTGGCGGACAAAAACAAAGAATTGCTATCGCAAGAGCGCTACTTAAAAATGCGCCAATTTTAATCTTAGACGAAGCTACAAGTAGCCTAGACAGTAAAAGCGAAGTCACCGTTCAAGAAGCCCTGAATAGATTAATGGAAGGCAGGACTACTATAATTGTCGCGCACAGATTGAGTACTATTAAGCACGTTGACCAGATTGTCACCCTTAAAGGTGGAAAGGTAGATGAAATAGGCTCACCTCGAAAACTAGCCAAGACCAATGGAATTTATTCGCAATTACTCAAGCTTCAAGACGGTAAAAGTGAAGCCTCCAAGAAGAAATTAAAGCAATATGACATTTCTAATTAACATAGGAGTAAGTAATTATGAAAGCTAACAAGAAAAGCAAAATCAAGCCCACCATAATTAGCAAGATATCTACCTTTTTCTTTACGCAGTCTCGAGCCGCGATAATAATATTGTTATTAATTTTGATAGGCGGGGGTTCTATATACAGCACTCGAATTAAACGTGAAGGATTTCCACCCATTCAATTCCCGCTTAGTTTTGTTAGTGGTGCTTACTTTGTAAATGATATAAACGCAGTTGATGACCAAATTGCCAAACCATTTTATTCAGCGGTAAAACAAATAGATGGTGTTAAAGAAGTTAGAACAACAGCAAACGCTAATGACTTCTCTGCAGTAGTTTATTTCGATGATGGCGTTGTTGCCAGTGAGGGAACAGAAAACATTCGAAACGCCATAAAAGATGTGTTGCCTGAAACAGCCATGGTAAATGTAATTAGCATTGACCCGTCAGCATTTTTGAATAAATACGATCTTCTACTTACAGTTTACGGGGCTGGATCTGATGTTAAGGCACTAGAAGAAGTTGCAAGTTTTGTAGCCAACGATATTACTAAAATTCCAGAAGTGGTTTTGGCCGAGCCACTGCCACTGACTACCACGGCTGTAAACCCTAATACTCAACAAGAGCAAAGCTCTCAAACGTCTTTTAATAAAGTAGGTATTCCTACTGATAGCGGGCTCATATTTGAAAACGCGGTGACAGTTGGAGTTGATAGGGATTCGTCTAAATATGACGTTATTGAATTGTCTGAATCAGTAAACGAATATCTTAAATCTCTAGATTTGAGTCAATTTGGATCAGGATTTAATGTGATGATTGGTGCTGATTTTGCCGAATCAATAAACACGCAAATATCGTCGCTAGAGTCGAATCTATTAACAGGTTTAATTGCGGTAGCAATTATTAGTTTGTTATTAATTTCATGGAGGGCATCAATCATAACAGCCATCTTCATGATTACCGTAATGGCACTGACTGTAAGTATTCTGTATTTTGTAGGCTACACGCTCAATACAATAACTTTATTCGCACTAGTTCTGTCACTTGGGTTATTTGTGGATGATGCAACGATTGTTGTTGAGGCAATTGACGCAGCAAAGAAAAAACGCAAGAAACCAAAAAAAATAATATCCGAAGCAATTTCAAAAATCGGAGCTGCTAGTTTTGCCGGAACTTTCACGACAGTATTAGTATTTTTGCCTCTTGCATTTATTACAGGGATTTTGGGTGAATTTATTCGTCTAATGCCGATAACAGTAATAATTGCCCTACTAAGTTCACTATTATTATCACTTACCTTAATCCCGGTGCTCGCAAAATACTTGATGTTGAGAAGCGATAAAGTATCGTTTTTTACTAAAATTAACCCCATAGCCAAGTTAGAAGAATGGATAAGCATTAAAATAGGTGAAGCGCCTAGGCTTTTAAAAACAAATAAGCGACTTGGCATGGTGTTTGGCGTAATTGCTATATCACTAAGTTTGTTTGGTTTAGTTGGAGCTGGATATTTTGCCCAAAAGCTGCAGTTTAATATTTTTCCACCAAGCAAGGACAGCGACCAAATTGGAATTGCGATGCAATTTCCAAGTGGCTATACGATAGACGATGCTATAGAAACCTCATCGATAGTAGATGAAGTTATTGATGAAGAAGTTGGACCTTTGGTTAAAAGAATAACATATGGAAGTTTCAGTATTGTTCAGCCAAATGCTAGATCTGCTGATATTTTGATCGAATTAGTACCGTTTAATCAACGTGATACAAAATCTCCTGAAATTATTGCGACACTTGAAGATAGATTAGACTTGGCTATTGAAGACGAAACTCGAATAAGTGTTAGTCAGTTTGATTCTGGTCCACCATCAGAAGATTTTCCATTCAAGGTGCAGATATTTAACGAAGACCCAGTTATTGCCAGCGCAATATCCGCAGAAATAGTTGAATTTTTAGATGATGCTAAAATCGAACGCACTAATGGAACTGAAGCAAAAATTACAGAAGTTACTGCAAGCAGAGCTCAAAATGTGACTAGAAAAGACAACAATCGTTTCTTGCAAATTACTGCGTCATTTGATGCAGACGATACTTCAGCACTGCTAACTGCAACCGAAAGTTTAGTTAAGGATAAATTTACGGAAGAATATTTATCCAATCAAGGTTATGAAAATACTGAAATAACTTATGATTTTGGACAAGAATCTGAAAATGCTGAATCGTTCTCGGCGCTTGGAGTTATATTCCCAATTGCTCTCGGACTAATGTATATATTGTTAGCAATGCAGTTTAGATCCCTGCTACAGCCACTGCTTATATTTTTGGCAATACCTTTCACTTTCCTTGGAGTATTCTTGGGGCTGTACATAACAGACAATAGCATTAGTTTTTTTGTGATGGTGGGATTAATAGGACTTATCGGGATCGCGGTTAATAACACAATCTTACTTACTACCTATGCTAATCAAGAACGTAAAATAGGCTCGGATAGAATAGATGCCATTTCTACAGCTGTCACAAAACGATTTAGACCATTACTGGCAACGACGGTAACCACGATAGTCGCATTATTGCCACTGGCGTTATCTGATCCATTTTGGGAGGCCCTGGCCTTCACGATTATATTTGGATTAGCTAGCTCTACATTTTTTGTTCTTATATCTTTTCCTTATTACTACATAGCTTTTGATAGGCTAGCTCGTTCCCAAATAGTCAAATTGATTGCACTGTGGTTAATCGGGTTAATTGTGTTGGTTGTCGTAATCGGCCAAAATAGAAGTTATGTCTTGTCGGTAGTGTTAATTTATATTGCCGCAACACTTATTTTTAAAGAACAGTGGAAAAAAATAGGAAAATAACCATATTCGTGTGGAAGTAGACTCTTGTTTGCGATATACTTATACACGACGAAAACGGAGGTAACATGTCAAAGTCTAAACGGACTGCTATATTATTGGTCGCTATATTATTTTTAGTTACATCGGTAGCATTTAGTATATTAGTATTTGTGGATTTAACACGGGACGATAGTCCCCAGACAGAAGCCACAAATTCTGTACAAGAGCAAATAAACAAGCAGATAGAAGAACAGCAATCTCAAAACCAACAAGAGGAGGATACACCAATGTTGCAAGGAACTAAGTTAGAGAATTTTGAGCCAGTCGCAGAGGTAGGTGAGCTAAAAATTATAGATATAAAAGAAGGTGACGGAGAAGTAGTTAAAAAAGGAGCAACAGTAACAGCTCATTACACAGGCGCAATAGCGGCAAATGGAACTATTTTCCAAAGCTCATACGATAGAGGGGCTCCAATTCCATTTAGCCTGAACGGCGTAATTCAGGGTTGGACAGAAGGCGTACCGGGCATGAAAGTTGGCGGAACTCGACGACTAGTAATCCCAGCCGAAAAAGCATATGGAGCAAATTCACCATCACCAGACATTCCTGCAAATGCAGACTTGGTATTTGATATTGTTCTTGTATCAGTCGATCAATAAAAGACAAAAAACACAACATATGGGGTCTTGAATAACATTCGTGACGCTATATAATGGATAGACGTAAGCTTTAACAGCAACATAAATAATCACATCTTGGAGGGTCTCATGCCAAAAAATATAACAATCTTTACAACTAACACATGCGGCTACTGTGGCATGGTGAAAAAATGGTTAGGCAGTAAGGGTCTTAAATACGAGGAAGTCAATCTTGATGATGATCCGGCTCGTCAACAAGAAGCTTTTGAGCTATCTGGCCAACTAACTGTTCCAATAACGGTAGTCACTAAAGCCGATGACACAAAAGAAGTGGTTGTTGGATATAACCTCGGGCAACTCGCTCCTGCAGTTGGATAGTCTATTCAGAAAAGCCAAAATTTAACATAAATTGCCGATTAAAGTCTAAATAATATCGGATATTTAAGTATATGTTTTATATAATTGTCAGATAGATCACATACATAACTAAATTTAACCCGTAATATAAGATGCAGTAGGGTCACCCCATTGCAGTAAGTGGAAGATCCGGAAAGGTCACAGTGAGTAATAACGATAAAGTACAAGATGTTGTCATGATTGGAGCTGGACCAGCTGCTCTTACTGCCGCTATATATACAACCAGAGAAGACATCGATACAGTACTGTATGAAAAAGGTGTCATTGGGGGTCTTGCAGCAATAACTGACTGGGTTGACAATTATCCTGGATTTTCAAAAGGCATTTCTGGTCTAGATTTATCAGAAGAGTTAAGACTACAGGCTGAGCGATTCGGAGCCGATATTAGACTTGGTGAAGTAACCAAAATAGAAGATACGGGCGAATATAAGAAACTCGAGACAACAGATGGTGAAGTCAAAGCAAAAGCTGTGCTTATTGCAACAGGGAGTGATTACAAGAAATTAGGAATTCCTGGAGAGAAAGAATATTACGGACGTGGAGTTCATTACTGTGCAACATGTGACGGTGCGTTTTATAGAGATAAGCGCTTAGTAGTTGTTGGTGGTGGAAATTCTGCAGTTCAAGAAGCGATATTTTTAACGAAGTTTGCAACTAAAATTGATTTACTTGTGAGAAGTGATGTTTTACGAGCGTCAGAAATCTTACAAAAAGAACTAGAGAAGAACAAGGATAAGATCACAATTCACTATAATGTTACTAGCAAAGAAATTGTAGGCGAGGACAAAAAAGTCGTAAAAGTGATGGCTAAAAACACCAAAGAAGACAAAGAAGTTGTATTTGATACGGATGGAGTTTTTATCTTTATCGGACTGCTCCCAAACACTGGGTTTTTGAAAACATCTGACGTTAAGCTCGATGAAGTTGGAATGGTTTTGACCGATCAGTATCTTGAAACTTCAATGAAGGGCGTGTTTGCTGCGGGAGATGTAAGAAGTGGTGCAACAATGCAGATAGCAAGCGCGGCTGGTGAAGGTGCAACTGCAGCACTAATGATCAGAAAATATTTAGAACCACACCATCAATAGAATTTAATGAGGACATGGATTTATTATGAGCAATAATCAGGATGCGCAAAGAGTTTTTGAAGCGATTCTTCAGACCACTCAAGTTGATAGATCGCTCAGAAGGTTAGCTCAGCAGGCTACTAAAACCCAAGGAGATATAACCACAAATGAGTGGTTGCTGCTTTCTATTATTTCTAAAGGTCCTAAATCTGGCACTGCATTAAGTGCGTTAGGTGTAACATTAGGCGTTTCTCGCCCTCAAATTACAGCATTAATCGATAATTTAATGCTTAAAAGATATATTAGTCTAAAGAAAAATAAAGATGACGGCCGCGGCAAGTTTGCTGTACCGTCTCAAAGAGGACTCGATGCTCTTAAAAGTATATCTAAAGCCTTACAAGAGTCATTTCATGAAACCGTGAAGACTATTCCGGCAACTCACTTTCAAATTTATCACCAGGTACAAGAAGAGATAATTCGGCGAGCGTAGAAATCTATAAGATTAGTCCCTACTTACTGTATTCATCCTTGTAGTTTGGAAAGAAGTCGCTAATTAGCTGAGATTGAGTAAAAGTTTTCGAAAGCTCATTGTTCAAAGATTCTACCATTGGCTCAGGACCAGCAATGTAGATAAGCGGATTATCCATAGACATAGCCGTACTTTTAACTTGTTTTGCGGAGATTTTATTAGTTGTTGTCTCAAGCCTGCTGGTATTATTAAGCAAATCTAAAAACGAAAATTTATCTTGATCATTTTCTGCATACAAAATGCGTATTTTACGTCTTTGACGTGAGTCTTGGATAAATTTACACATGCTCCTATAAGGAGTTACGCCGATTCCGCCTGCAATAAATAACAATTGTTTATTGATGTTTTTTGGAAGCACGAAGTCGCCCATTGGTTCGCTCATAGTTACGTAGTCGCCTGGTTTTAATTTATCCAGTGCTTGTTTGAATGTGCTTTTTTTATTCAAAATTTTAGTAGTAATTGCTAGCATTTCTTCTGTTGGAGACGAAGACAATGTAAACCACCGATTACTACCTCTATCGTCAGTATTTTTGTGATCAATCACAAGCTCTATAAATTGGCCGGCGTTGTAACGATAAGAATCGGGCTTAGAAAAATAAAAAGTTTTAGTTTTGTCAGCAGTTTGTTCGGATTTTACGAATGATATTTTCATGGCTACGTAATCTACGGTATCATATACGATGAAAATAAGGAGATTAAATGGCAGATTATAACCAAGTTCTAACACCTGGGGATATAAATGAAGGACTACTAAATACAGTTGTTGAAATTCCGAAAGGCTCTTCTCATAAAATAGAATGGGATCGTAAACGTGCTGTTTTTATGTTGGACCGAGTCGAACCGGCTATTTTTGCTAAACCATGCAATTACGGATTTATCCCCCAAACACTTGATGAGGATGGTGATGAGCTTGATACATTGATTGTGACTGACGAACCACTTCCAACTGGCATATGGCTTGAAGCAAAAATCATAGGTATTATGAACTTCGAAGACGATGGGGAAATGGACCATAAAGTTGTAGTAGTGCCTGCTGACGATCGACAATCAGGCGACTCGGTTAATTCATTAGAAGATTTAGGCCAGAGATGGATGCAGCAAGTAGAGCACCATTTTACTCATTACAAAGATCTTAAAAAGCCTGGCTCTACAAAAGTTCTCGGTTGGGGTTCTGTCGATGATGCAATAAAAATAATTAAAGAATGCATCGAGCGATTTAATTAGGTGAAAATAGATAAACTTCCGAAACAGATTGCTAAAGCAGCACTGTTTAATAGAAAAGGCGAATTACTAATATTGACGCGGTCACCAGTTGACCAAAAACGTGCAGGTAGATTTGATTTTCCGGGAGGTGGCATAGATGAGGGTGAATCGCCAACAGAGGCAGTAGTCCGAGAACTGCAAGAAGAAATTGGTGTTTCGTTTCAAGATAGTGAATTGCAACTGATGTTTACTCATACGAGCTACTTTGAAGACTTGAGTTCACTCAGATTTTTATACGTCGGTGTGCTAGATGAAAATACTGAAATTAAATTAAGTCACGAGCACATTTCTTTTGAGTGGATGACTATCAGTGATGCCTTGCAAAAATACCAGCACCCAGTTTGGATTGATGGACTTAAATATTTGATAGAAAATAAACAAATATTACAGTAGTTGCACATCTGTTGTTTAGCTCGTACAATGTCTAGATAGAAATGCTAAAGCTTAAGAAATAAATTAAGGGGTAGGGATGACAAAAGTAGCTATTAATGGATTTGGAAGAATTGGTAGAAACGCTTTTAAAGTGGCGTTTGAACGCTCAGATATTGAAATCGTTGCAATAAATGACTTAACTGACACTAAAACACTCGCACACTTGTTGAAATACGACAGCAATTACGGAAGATATCAACACGAAGTTGGTTCCGACGAAACTGGAATAATCGTCAAGGGAAAGCACATTAAGGTTCACTCAGAGCGTGATCCGGCATCATTACCTTGGAAAGCGCTTGATGTTGACGTAGTTATTGAATCTACTGGATTTTTTGTAGACCCTGCAAAAGCTAAAGCTCACATCGATGCTGGCGCTAAACGTGTTGTTATTTCAGCTCCAGCCAAAGGCGAAGGAGCAACGACAATAATTCTTGGCGTCAATGATGACGACGTAGAAACATCAGAAAATATTCTAAGTAATGGATCGTGTACCACCAACTGTATAGTTCCACCCGCTGCCGTAATGGATGCAGCTTTTGGCGTAGACAAAGCCATGATGACTACTATACATAGCTATACTGCTGATCAGAGTCTTCAGGATGGTCCACACAGCGACTTAAGGCGGGCAAGAGCAGCCGCTCAAAACATCGTCCCAACGACATCTGGCGCGGCTATTGCCACCAAAGAAGTATTACCACAATTTGATGGGATTTTTGACGGCATGGCGGTGCGTGTTCCAACTTCTGTTGTCTCACTGAGTGATTTTACTTTCTTGTTAAAGCGAAATGTAACAGTTGAAGAAGTAAATGAAGCCATGCGAGAGGCAGCAAAACAACCATACTATCAGGGAATTCTAGCAGTTACTGAAGAACCACTTGTTTCATCTGATTTTATTGGTGACAGCCATTCTTCGACCGTTGATCTAAGCCTTACTAAGGTGGTCGCAGGAAACATGGTTAAAATTATAGCTTGGTATGACAATGAATGGGGTTACAGCAACAGACTTGTTGAGGTGGTTGCTGACACAGGTAAATCACTCAAAAAGGCATAACCGGTGAAAATTTATATCGGAGCAGACCATAATGGCTTTCATCTCAGAAACTCTTTAATAGAGTATTTGAAGCGTGCTGGCTATGATGTAGTCGATGAAGGTGACGAACGCTTAAATCCAGAGGATGATTTCCCGGTTTTTGCGCATAAGGTCGTTAATGACGTTCTAAGTAGTTCTGATGATGATCCTCGTGGAATATTAATTTGCGGTAGCGGACAGGGTATGTGCATGGCGGCCAATAGGTTCAAAGGCATAAGGTCGGCGCTTATTTATGATCGTGAATCCGCTCAATCTTCTAGAAATGACGATAATAGTAACATCGCCTGCCTACCCGCAAAACTTCTTGAAAAAGATCAAGCAAATGTTTTGGTTGAAACATGGCTGACAACTCATTTTGAAGCTGCACCAAGATTTGTTCGAAGATTAAACCAAATTGACGAGTTAAATTAATGGCTGTTGTCTGTCCAACCGTAACGGCAGAAGATTTACACGAATACAGACGTCAGCTAGAGGTAGTGAGTTCGTTTGCAGAGCGAATACATCTAGATTTCATGGATGGCTTATTTACCAGTAATAAATCTGTAGAACTTAAGGATATTTGGCTTCCTGACAATATTACCGTCGACTTGCACTTGATGTACATGCGCCCAGATTTATATCTTGAAAACATTCTTAAGCTAAAACCAAAATTAGTTATTGTGCATGCCGAAGCAGAAGGAAATTATGCAAAGTTTGCTAGTAGTCTTCATGAGGCAGACATCAAAGTGGGTGTTTGCTTGCTTCAGGACACAAGCGTAAACACAATTAAAGATAATTTAGGCAACATTGATCATGTCTTATTGTTTTCAGGCGATCTAGGGCACTTTGGTGGACATGTAGATTTATCAATTTTGGAAAAAGCTAAACAACTAAAAGAGCTAAAACCAAATATTGAACTAGGATGGGACGGTGGCATAAATGATACTAATGCACTGCAATTAGCTAAAGGCGGAATAGATGTGCTAAATGTAGGCGGATTTATCCAACAGGCTGAAGATTCAAAATCCCGCTTTGATCTGCTGAAGAGCCTGCTGTAGAATCTTGATATAGTTGGTTAACTTTATCTATAAGATCAAGATGACAGAGCTCTACAGACTCATCTAGGTAGGATTGCAAATCCATAAAAAGCGATGTGTTAACACTAGGCTCGTAACCAAGTTTGTCATGCTCAGCTACTGCGAATAGGCTTATTCGACCATCTCTAGTAAGTTCAATATCTGAAATTGGGATAATTCCAATTTGTTCATTTGCTGTAGATCTTATTTTGTCTAATGGAATATCGGCAAAATTAAAGCTACCACATCCAAGCATAAATTTCGGGTGAGGCTGCAGCGAATATGTTGTTTTATTTCCTTGATGTTTTTGATATGCGACCGGTTCATCACCATCGACAATAATAATGGCTTTTCGAGGCCTTTCGGGCTTGATGTGTGTAGATGCATAATCAATGGAACGTATAAGTTGTGGTTCTGCTTCTGGACACATTTTACTTATTCGGTCTGTGAATGAATCTAAAGCATTGGTTCTTTTAAGAATTGAATTAACTACCAATGTTCCTAGAGGTGATTTAGGTGAACTTTGTAATTCAAGAGACTTGGGAGGATGGTAGGCAACATAATGAAGCAAATTAAATACATTGCACTTACCGTCTACTTCTATTTCGTAACTTTCAAAAACACTCTCAATTTCACGCGAAACAGAAGTTATATGTTCAGAATGATCCATCACCGACATTAATATATATCATCATGTGCTAAAGTAAATGTCAATATATTGTCTAATATTTGATCTGTTATACTTAAGCGTAATGAAAGAGCACTACACGATAGAACAGCTAGAAAAACTGGCGTATGACATTAGAATTGACATCATAAAAATGCTGGAAGCAGCTGGAAGCGGCCACAGCGCCGGTCCACTTGGGCTTGCAGATATTTTTGCAGCGCTTTATTTCGACATTTTAAACATCGATCCAAAAAACCCCTCATGGGACAAAAGAGACATTATGCTGCTCAGTAACGGTCACTGTGTGCCAGTTCAGTATGCAACCATGGCTCATGCTGGCTACTTTCCTAAATCCGAGCTAAAAACACTCAGAAAATTTGGTTCTAGGCTGCAGGGACATCCAGAACGCAAAAAACTCCCAGGGCTCGAAAACACCAGTGGCCCACTTGGTTCTGGCTTAAGTCAAGCTGCTGGAATGGCGCTTGCTCTGCGCATGAATAAAGAACACCATAGATGGGTTTATGTTGTTATGGGAGATGGTGAATTAAACGAGGGCAATATTTGGGAAGCTGCAATGCTGATCGGTAAAGAAAAGCTAAATAACATCGTAGGTATTATTGATAGAAATAATATTCAAATAGATGGTCCAACTGAGTCTGTGATGCCTCTTGAAGACCTTAAGGGCAAATGGGAAGCATTTGGTTGGCATGTTATAGAAGTTGATGGCAATAATATTGAAGCATTTATTGATGCCTGTGCAATGGCAAGAGCAATTGTAGAAAAGCCTGTAATGATAATTGCACACACTATCCCTGGGAAAGGCGTACATTTTATGGAATCAGATTTTCATTGGCATGGATCGCCACCAAATCACGAACAAGCTGTGCAAGCCTTGCACGAATTACGTACCCTGAAAGGCAAGATTAGGAGCGAACATGAGTAATTTGTACTTAGCTGATATACACAAAGATGTTGCCCACGAGGCAACTAGAACGGGTTTTGGCCGAGGACTCAAGAAAGCTGCCGAACTGGATGAAAATGTAGTTGGACTATGTGCAGATCTTACCGGATCTACTAAAATGAATATTTTTGCGGAAGCATTTCCAGATAGATTTGTAGAAATTGGTGTTGCAGAGCAAAACTTAGCAACAGTAGGCGCAGGGCTCGCCGCCATGGGTAAAATACCATTTGTTAGTAGTTATGCTGCTTTTAGCCCAGGTAGAAACTGGGAACAGATAAAAACTACATCTGCTTTAAACGATCAACCAGTAAAAGTCGTAGGAGCGCATGCCGGACTCTACACAGGTCCAGATGGTGCAACTCATCAGATGCTTGAAGACATAGCTTTAATGCGGGTTATGCCAAATATGGTAGTAATTGTGCCTGGAGACAGTCTGGAGGCCGAACGAGCCACACTAGCTATGGCAAAAGACCCACGGCCTAACTATTTGCGGTTAGCTCGCGAGGATACGGCAATTCTCACCACCAATAAAACTCCCTTTGAAATTGGCAAAGCCTATCAATACACACATGGACTTGATGTAACAATAATATCTACAGGACCTATGACTTACTATGCGATGCTTGCAGCAGACAAGTTATACAAAGAAGGAGTTGATGTAGAGGTAATTCATTGCCCGACTGTTAAGCCACTTGATAAAGAGACGATATTAAAAAGTGCTAAAAAAACCAAAGCCGTAGTAACTGTTGAAGAAGCTCAAATAATCGGTGGATTAGGCGGAGCGGTTGCAGAAATTCTGAGCGAGGAATGTCCCGTACGACTCAAGAGAGTCGGTGTCAATGACACCTATGGAGAATCGGGAACACCCGAAGAATTGTTCAAAAAACACGGATTAACAGTCCATCATATTATGATGGCAGCACATCACGTATACGACCTAAAATAGCTCCGTTTAAAGTATTATCTATACAAGCATAAGCGGTTTTAGTATACTCTGTACATATGCCTTTAACACTTACACAAATGAGAGAAAATTCTTATCGTGCTCGACAAGCAATGTATCGTGCTCGCGAAGGAAATTATGCACTAGGTGCATTTAATATAGACAATCAAGACACCTTAATTGCAATTGCGCGTGCAGCCAAAGCCAAAAATGCTCCACTAATGATAGAAGTCAGTCAGGGAGAGGTAGACGCTCTTGGGTTAGAGAACATTCGCGATATGGTAGATAACTACATCGATGAATATGGCGTAGAGATGTACATAAATCTTGACCACAGCCCAACGGTGGCTGACGCAATAGCTGGAATTGAAGCAGGGTTTGAATTTATTCACATAGATATAAGTCAGGCACGAAAAGATGCAACGCTGGATCAAATTATTGCCGAAACTCGCCAGATAGTTGATTACGCAAGATTAACCGGTGCAATGGTCGAGAGTGAACCACACTACTTTGGTGGAAGCTCAAATCTGCACGAAGAAAAGATTGACTACAAGGAAATTAGAAAAACCTTTAGCACGCCCGAGGGCGCACGTTCATTTGTGGACGCTACCGGTATTGACACATTTGCAGCAGCAATAGGAAACCTACACGGAAAATACCCGGTTCCAAAAGTACTGGATATAAATTTACTAAAACAATTACGAGAAGCTATTCCTTGCAACATCAGCTTACATGGCGGCAGCGGCACACCTGGTCATTATTTTGTCGACGCAGTTAAAGTTGGAGCAAGTAAAATAAATATAAATTCCGACATGCGTTATGCCTATAGAGAAACCTTAGTAAAACAGCTTCAGGAAAACCCTACACAGTATGCTGTGGTGAAATTAATGGATAAGGTTATTGATGCGGTTCAGGAAGTTGTAGAAAAGAAAATCGATTCGTTTCAAGCGACCGATAAAGCTGTGCTAAACTAAAAGTAACGTAAGAGGTGGGAAACTAATATGAGTCAATTTGATGTACTAAGTGTCGGCGACATCGTAACTGATGCGTTTATCAAATTAAAAGATGAATTTGCTTTTAGTTATAAAGACGATCAAGGCATGGACGTTTTGGCGATGGAACTAGGCTCAAAATTACCCTTTGATCATGTAGAAATAAAAGAAGCTGTCGGAAACGCTCCTAACGCTTCTGTTAGTTTT
>JBFJNW010000001.1:0-22988 GCA_041617975.1 Saccharimonadales bacterium (SeqCode) | reverse complement strand
GTATAAAAGAACGTAAACAAGAATACTAAAATAAAGTAGGTTGCAGGGTAAATAAATGGCTCCCAACCTCCTGCGGCAAAAGTTTGTGGACCTGGATTTGCAAACCATATAGACAAGTTTTCACCTATGCTTTGTAATCGTTCACTGCTTGATCCAACCATGAGCTGTCCAGCGAAGCTAGGAACGCTCAAGAAGGCCACAGCAAAGATTATCGGAATAACTCCAGCCGTTATTAATTTAACAGGTAACTTTGTCGTAACGCCTCCGTATGCCCTATTTCCCTGAACTCTTTTAGCGTAATTTATCGTTATATTACGAGAAGATTCATTTAATTTAACTATCGCAACTGTGATCAGAATTGTAGCCACAAGAAGTATCAGAGCAAAAATCATTTGTGATGATGCGAATATTATTTTTCCGCCAAGTAGTACTACGTCACCGGCAGGATCAAATACAGCAGATCCGATACTCTGTAGGGTAGAAGGAAGCGTGCTAACTATACCTATAGTAATAAGCAAAGATATACCATTTCCGATACCTTGCTCAGTAATGAGCTCTCCAAGCCACATTAATATCATTGCGCCTGTAGTAAGTGCTGTTAGCATCAATGCCCACTGCCAGACACCTACGCCTGCTGTAATATCACCAATACCGCCTACCTGAACTGCAGCTTGCCTAACCAAGTAAATTGCTCCAACAGACTGGATTATAGCTAGCGGAAAAGTAAGTATTCGCGTGTATTGGTTAATCTTTTTACGGCCAAATTCGCCATCTTCATTCAATGACTCTAGCTTAGGTATTGCTTTAGTAAGCAACTGCATAATAATCGACGCATTAATATATGGCCCAAGTCCAACAATCATAATAGAGAAGTTAGCTAACGCGCCACCAGATATGGTGTTAATAAAGCTAAGTAATTGCGGTGAATCAGTCGTAAGTAGGTTATCAAGAATCTGCTTTAGGGTCTGTGGATCTTCCAGTGGTATAGGTATATGGGCAAGAACACGAAATATTACTAGCATTCCAAATACAGCAAAAATACGTTTCCGCATGTCTGCGTTTTTTAAGGATTTCCAGATTATTTTCCAGCCCATAAATTTATTTACCCTCTCAGTTCCGGTCAGTATACCGCAAAATGGTGTTATCTATCCACCTAAACACACTCAATTACAACAATATTGTTATTTTTTATCAGATTTTTCTTTAGTTTGACGCTTTACTTGATCAATTTTCGTAAAGCTGCCGCCTGCTTTTTGAACTGCAGCAATAGCTGATTCGCTTGCACCTTGCAATTTCACTTCTGCCTTGCCCTTAACTTCACCTTTGGTTATTAACTTAACCTTGGTATATGGGCTAGTGATAAGTCCAGAGTTGAATAGCGTAAAGTTATCAACTACTCCCTTGATTTCGCTTAATTGACCAGTATAAACAACTTCTGCTTTAGGTCTAATAGAACGAAACCCAGCTAGCTTTGGAAGCCGTTTCATTAATGGATTTTGACCACCTTCGAATCCTGGTCGTGTTCCACCACCAGTACGAGAATTTTGTCCCTTTGTACCACGTCCGGCTGTTTTTCCACGTCCGGCAGAAATACCACGTCCGGCTCGGATTGAGGATTTCTTTTTGGTTGTCTTTAATTCGTTAAATTTCATTATTATTTCTCCAACTTCTTAGCTGTAGTCTTTTTTGATGCAGCTAATTTAGTAGTGTGCCATTCGCTCTCAGGCATAATGCTAGTTAAAGCTTTAATAGTAGCGTAAGCGACATTTACTTTGTTGCTTGATCCAAGTGACTTAGATAGAGCGTTTTTAACACCAGCTACTTCAAGCACCGTTCGCACGACTCCACCTGCTATCAAACCAGTACCAGGACTTGCAGGCATTATACGAATCTTAGCTCCACTAACTTTGGTTTCTGCTTCGTGAGGAATAGTACCTTTGTTGGTTGCAATTTGAACCATATTCTTTTTAGCTACGTCTGTAGCCTTGGTGATTGCAGATGTAACATCTGCGCCTTTTGAAACGCCAACACCAATTTTACCTTTTCGGTCTCCGACAACAACAAGTGCTCGGAATCGGAATCTTCGTCCACCCTTAACTACACGCGCAACACGATCAATATTAAGAACGCGTTCGTCAAACTGCTTTTCTTCAACCTGACGGTCATCTCTTCTTTGTGGTTTAGTGCCAGTCATTAGAACTTAAGTCCTCCTTCTCGCGCAGCATCTGCAACCGCACGTACTCGACCATGGTATAGTCGTCCGTTTCGATCAAATACTACTCGTTTAACTTTCTTTGCTTTGGCTTTCTTAGCTATATCGGCACCTACCCATGCTGCTTTTTCGGTCATTGTTCCAGTGACTGCCTTTTGACCAACAGTTGTGCTGTGCGCAAGAGTTTTGTGTGCTGTATCATCAATAACTTGAGCCTCAATGTGCTTGTTGCTGATATGAACAATCAATCGAGGTTGCTCTGGTGTTCCTGATACTACTTTACGAATCCGATTTTTACGTCGGGCTAGGTTCTTGGTTGTTTGTAATAATCTACTCATAATTTAACCTACTTTTCTTTCCCTGACTTACCAGATTTACGCAAAATTCTTTCACCTTCGTATGCAATCCCTTTACCTTTGTATGGTTCAGGTTTCTTTAGCTTACGGATTTCGGCCGCAACCTGACCAACTTGTTGTTTGTCATGGCCGCTAATAGTAATTGTTAGCTGTTCAACAGAAGCAGTGATTCCAGCTGGAATCTTATAAATTACTTCGTGACTAAAGCCAACATTTAGCTTTAGGTCTGAGCCAGCTAATGCGACACGATAACCTACACCGCTAAGAACTAGCTTTTTGCTATAACCTTGGCTAACCCCAATTACCATGTTGTTGATAAGCGAACGCATTAATCCATGTTTAGCGCGATTTTTTGGTTCATCGTTAATTCTTGTAACGATAACTTCATCACCTTCTTGTTTTACACTAACACCTGGCATAGTAAATTGCTTTAATGTGCCTTTTGTACCGGTGACGGTTATATCGTCATCGTCGACAGTGATTGTCACACCGGATGGTATTTTGATCGGTAGTTTTCCTATTCGACTCATATTATTCCTTTATTTCTTAATAAACCTTACAAAGAATCTCACCACCAACACCAAGCTCTCGAGCTTTTTCGCCAGTCATAAGACCTTTACTAGTACTAATAACAACTATTCCACGACCGCGCTTAACTACTGGCAGTTTTGTTGAACCGCTGTATGATCTACGACCTGGCGTACTTACTCGTTCAATTTCGGTAATCCGAGCATTTGAGTTTGCATCATTGATAGTTAGGATTAATGTTTTTCCTACTGGTGCATCTTCAACTTTAACGGCATCTATATAGTTGTTTTCTTTTAATAGTCGCGCAATTGATTCCTTCACTTTTGAGTGAGGAAGGGACACGACTGTCTTTCGTACAAGAATAGCGTTTCTAATTCTTGTTAGCATATCTGCAATTGGATCTGTTGTAACTCTAGACATAGTATCTCCTTACCAGCTCGACTTCGTTACGCCAGGGATTTCTCCCTTGCTTGCGTGTTCACGAAAACTTATACGACTCAAACCAAACTGACGCATATACGCGTGTGGTCGTCCTGTTTCGCTACAACGATTTTTTAATCTTGTTGGGCTACTGTTCCTTGGTAGCTTATGCAAACCTTCACGGTCACCGAGCTTCTTCAGTTCAGCACGCTTGTCTGCATACTTCTCAATCATTCGGCGTCGCTTTAGGTCTCTAGCAATTATTGATTTCTTTGCCATCCTTACGACTCCTTCTTATTAGATTTTTCAAACGGCATTCCAAATTTCTCTAACAATGCTCGGGAATGAGACTGTTCTTCTGCCTTTACTACAAATACAGCTTGCAAACCGTGTGCGTGTGTAGTTTCTTCGAATGTTAGCTCAGGGAATACTGACTGATCGGTTAGACCAATGCTATAGTTTCCAGACTTATCAAAAGATTTTCCACTAACTCCGTGGAAGTCACGTAGACGTGGCATTACTATGTTGATTAAACGATCCATGAATTCATACATTCGCTGATCTCTCAAAGTAACCTTAATGCCAATTTTGTTAAGTTCACGTAACTTAAATCCAGCAATAGATTTTTTAGCCAAGGTATCTACTGGTTTTTGACCAGTTATTTTTCTGATGGTATTTTCAGATACCTCCATCATTCTCTTGTCGTCTTTTGACTTTCCAAGACCAACATTGATAACGATTTTCTCTAGCTTAGGTACTCTATTTATATTATCAAGCTTCAATTCCTTAAGTAACTCTTGTTTGTAAGTAGAGTTATAGAGATCTTTTAGACGAGCTTCGCCGCTTTCGACTTGCTTTTTTGCAACAGTCTTCTTGGTTGTTTTTGCTTCAGCCATTACTTAATCTCCTTTCCACTCTTCTTATATACTCGAGTCTTATTTCCTTCTTTATCAATCTTATAGCCAATTTTGCTTGGTTTCTTGCTTGTTGGATCAACTATCCCAACTTTACTTACTGCAATAGGTTTAGTGATCTCTAGAATTCCGCCTTGGGGATGAGCACGGTTAGGTTTCTGGTGCTTCTTTACTATATTAATACCTTCTACGGTAACAGTATTTTCAGATGGATGAACTGCAATAATCTTTCCAGTTTTGCCTTTATATTTTCCGGCTCTAACGACAACAGTGTCGCCTTTTTTAAGTCGTATTTTAAATACTTTTGTTGATGCAGTCTTCATTAGAGTACCTCCGGTGCAAGGCTTATAATTTTAGCGTAACCCTGATCTCTTAATTCGCGAGGAACAGGTCCAAAAATACGTGTAGCTTTAGGTTGCTTGTCGTCACCGATTATTACAGCTGCATTATCATCAAAAGCGATTGTAGATCCGTCTTTTCGACGAATAGTGTCTTTAGTTCTTACGATAACAGCACGAACAACTGTCTTTTTCTTTACAGTTCCTGTTGGACTAGCTTCTTTAACAGTGGCAGTAATTATATCGCCAACTCTAGCATATCGCTTACGTGATCCACCAAGAACACGGATACAAAGTATCTCTTTTGCTCCAGAGTTATCGCACACGCCTAAACGTGATTCTTGCTGAATCATACGATTTCCTCCTCAGGCTCGACGTGCTCAATTCCTGCTGTTGCGGTAATTTTCTTAAGAACGAATCGCTTTCGAGCACTAATTGGACGAGTTTCTTCGATTACAACAGTGTCGCCTTCTTTAGCTTCGTTCTTTTCATCGTGTGCCATGATTTTCTTGGTAACGAAATATTGTTTGTGATAAATAGGGTGTGTTTTGCTGTTCTGGACATTAACAACAATAGTCTTGTCGGTTTTGTTAGATACAACCACACCAGTTAATGATTTAGACATTATGCGGTCTCCTTTGAGAGCTGTTCTCCGAGTACTGTCAGTACTCTAGCCAGATCTTTACGTTTTGCTCTAATAGCACGCACATTTTGCACTTCTCCAGTGTGAAGACGACGCTTCAACTCAGCTATCTCTTCACGAAGTACTGTGCTTTGCTTGGTGAGTTCGCTTGTAGTAAACTTGCGAATTTCAGCAACTTTCATATTAAGCACCTTCCTTTATGATAAATCGAGTTTTAACTGGAAGCTTGTGTGCAGCGAGGCGCATTGCTTCTCGTGCTACTTCTTCTGATACTCCCTGCATTTCGAACAAAATTGTTCCAGGTCGGACTTTTGCTACAAAAAATTCAGGGTTTCCTTTTCCGCTTCCCATTTTCACATCTTGAGGTTTGCGGGTTACGGGAGTGTGCGGGAATATTCTAATCCAGATCTTACCACCACGCTTGATGTATCTTGTCATTGCTTGACGAGCTGATTCGATCTGACGTGATGTTATGCGTTCCATGTCTAGTGATTGCAAGGCATAATCGCCAAATGCAATGTAATGTCCTTTAGTGGCAACACCACGGATTTTTCCTTTGCGTACCTTTCGATACTTGGTTCGGTTTGGCATCAACATATTAGTTAGCCTCTCCCTTGTAAATCCAAACCTTGACTCCAATAATTCCAGAACCAGGGTAATATGCACGTGCACCATGGTAGTCGATATTTGCACGGACAGTATGAAGTGGCACGCTACCTTGAATTTCTTTTTCGGTTCGCGACATTTCATTTCCACCTAGTCGACCAGCAACTTCGATACGAATACCTTTTGCTCCTGCGCGCATGGTTGCCGCAGCAGTAGACTTAATTGCACGTCGAAAAGAAATACGTCGTTCAATTTGGTGTGCAATATTTTCAGCTACAAGTTTAGCGTAAAGTTCAGGCTTTTTAACTTCCTCGATATTTACACGTACTTGTACGCCGTAGATTTTTTCGATGGCAGCTTTAAGTTCTTGTACACCAGCACCACCACGTCCAATCACAACACCAGCTTTTGCTGTAGCAATTGTAATGTTTACTAGGTTTGGAGATCGCTCAATATCAACAGTATTGATAGCTGCACGAGATCCTAATTTGTTAGTGATGTAGCGTCGCACTTCGAGGTCTTGAGTGAGGTACTGTGCATAGTCTCGCTTGTTAGCGAACCATTTGCTACGCCAATCTTTATTGACCTGGAGGCGCATGCTAATAGGGTTTACTTTTTGTCCCATTACTTGGTCTCCTTCTTTGCTGGTTTCTTCGCTGAAGTCGTAGCAGGTTTCTTGCTTGCAATAGGCTTAGCCTTTGCGCGAAGTTCACCATCAACAACTACTGTTATATGTGAAGTACGTAATTGATATGGATGTGCAGAGCCACGAGCAACTGGTCGGAAGCGTTTTGCACGAGGTCCAGGAGTTACT
The DNA here is from genome assembly GCA_041617975.1 of Saccharimonadales bacterium (SeqCode). Lineage (GTDB taxonomy): Bacteria > Patescibacteriota > Saccharimonadia > Saccharimonadales > JAXHNE01 > JAXHNE01. Next base: position 16,157 of record JBFJNW010000001.1, on the reverse strand, counting down.
GTGATTTCTGTGATATTTAATGTATCTGGCTTATAACCATGATTATAATCAGCATTTGCTTTAGCAGATTCTATAGCTTTGCGTACAGGAATTGCTGATCGACGTGGCGTATGTGCGAGAATCGTGAGTGCATCGGCGACAGATCGTCCACGAACTAGACTTGCAACAACTGCAACTTTTCGTGGACTCATTCGAACCGATTTAGCGAGTGCGCGTACTGGCATGATTATTTGCCTCCCTTAGCAAGCTTACCGCCATGTGAACGGAACTTACGAGTTGGCGCGAATTCGCCTAATTTATGACCTACCATGTTTTCAGTTACGTTTACAGGAACGTGAACTTTACCATTGTGTACAGCAATTGTACGGCCTACAAAGTCAGGCGAAATGGTGCTACTTCGTGCCCAAGTTTTGATTATTGTTCGATCTTCACGACCAAGCGCCAAAACTTTCTTTTCTAATTTAGGGTCAATAAATGGACCTTTTTTAAGTGATCTAGACATGGTTACTTCCTCTTCCCTATATGTCGGCTGCGGACAATAAATTTATTACTCTTCTTTCGGGTACGTGTCTTGTAGCCTAGAGTTTTCTGACCCCAAGGAGTTCGTGGGTCTCGCCCAATTCCGTGCGCTCCACCGTCACCACCACCGTGTGGGTGATCTGCAGCGTTCATAGCAATACCACGAACAGAAGGTCTTCGACCGCGATTACGATTTCGTCCAGCTGTTCCCCATTTAATATTCTGATGTTGTTCGTTGCCAACAGAGCCAAGAGAAGCGGTACATTCGATATGCACCATTCTCACTTCGCTACTAGGTAATTTAATCTGAGCGTATTTACCTTCTTTTGCAACTAGTTGAGCGCTAGCTCCTGCACTTCTGACAATTTGAGCTCCACGACCAGATTGCAATTCAATCGCATGAATAACACTACCTACAGGGATGTTCTTTAGTGCTAGTCTATTTCCAGTTTCAATTGGAGCGTCATCACCAGCTACAATTGTGTCTCCAACTTGCATCTTGTTGGCTGCAAGAATGTAATGATACTTGTTGTCTTGGTCTAAAATACGTGCAATTCGAGCACTTCTGTTTGGATCATATTCGATATGTTCTACCTTAGCGGTCGTTCCTGGCGCTAAGTTAAAGTTAATAAGTCGGTAAAATTTCTTAGCTCCACCACCTCGGTGCCGAGTTGTAATTCTTCCTTGGTTGTTTCGTCCACTCTTTTGGTGCTTAACACGAAGAAGGCTTTTTACTGGCTTTTTGGTAGTTATCTTGTCAAAATCTTGATTAGTCATACCACGTCGACCAGGAGTCGTTGGGTTATATTGCTTTAAAGCCATTATTTCGCTCCCTTCTTCGCAACTTTTTCTGCTTTAGCTTGCTTCTTTTCCATCTCTTTTTCAGCTTCTTCAACAGCTGCAAAAACAGGAATTATGTCACCTTGCTTGATTGTTACATAAGCCCGCTTTGATCGAGCTTGCTTACCAGCAACAGGTCGTGATCGTTTAACGTAAGTTTGCTTAGCTTTTCCTTGCTTATTAGCAATACGGACATTAGTAACTGTCACTTCAAATTGAGCAGCTACCGCATCGGCAACTGTTAGTTTTGTGGCGTCAGTCGGTACATCAAATACGTATGTGTTGTGTACTTGTGATAGTCCGTAAGCTTTTTCGCTCATTCGTGGTTTAAGGGTCATTGTTTTACTCATTATTTGTCCCCTCCAAGCCATTCACTTATAACGTCTAATGCCGGCTTTGCAATTAATATTGCGTCAGCGTTTGTAACATCAAATACGTTCAAATATCTAGCATCTATTACGACAATATTTTGGATGTTGTTAACAGCCCTCATTGTTTCTTCACTTTTTTCGCTCACCACAATTAGAGTTCGTCCAGTTACGCCCAATTTCTTAATTAGTTTTACTGCACTAGCTGTTTTGCCATCTTTGACTTCAAAGGCTTCAATAACACTAATACGGTTTTCGTTAGTAGCTAATGACAAAGCTTGTCTAATTGCAGTTTGCTTTGATTTTGTGCTTAGCTGCTTACTGTAGTTTTCGATACCGGTTGGACCAAAAGTGATACCACCACCTCGCCAAATTGGAACTCTGATAGATCCAAAACGAGCACGTCCTGTACCTTTTTGCTTCCAAGGCTTTTTACCACCACCACTAACTTCTCCTCGTGTTTTAGTTCGAGCATTGTTGGTACGGCCGTTTGCAAGGTATGCAGTGTAGGCTTGCTTTAATAATTCGTGGCTTCTAACCTCCAAACCAAAAACAGATTTATCTAGTTTTGCAGCTGTCGTAGCTTTAGCGCCAGCTTTTGTATAAGTAGGAATAGCCATTATTTAGCTCCCTTAGCTTTTACAGCTTCTTTAATAATAACTATGCTCTTCTTAGGTCCTGGTACTGCACCAACAACACCGATTACACCTAGCTCCATATCAACTAGAGCAACCTTAAGGTTTTGAACAGTAACTTGTTCTGCACCCATTTGTCCGGCCATCTTTTTACCCTTAAAAATCTTCTGTGGGTACATAGAGCCAATTGAACCTACTTTTCTTGTATTTCCTTTTCCACCGTGTGTAGCACGTTGTCGATGGAAGTTATGTCGCTTAATTGTACCTGCCCAGCCTTTACCTTTGCTGGTACCGGTTACATCTATGACATCTCCAACATTAAAAACGTCGGCTGAGATACTCTCACCGACTTTCATGTCTTCACTTATTTCGTCTACGCGAAATTCACGTACTATCTTAGGGCTGACATTTGCTGCTTTTGCATGTCCAGCTTGAGCTTTTCCGAGTTTAGCTTCTTCCGTTCCAACCTGAATAGCAGTATAGCCATCAGTTTCGTTGGTCTTCACCTGTGTAATTACACAGGGACTAGCGGAAAGCAAGGTAACAGCAGCAACAGTACCATCTTCAGAGATAGTGCTTGTCATGCCAACCTTTCGTGTAATTAATGCTTTCATAGTGTCCTTTCCCGGAACTCTATTAGTTTTGTGATTTGGTGCATAAGAACTTAGGCCTTACACAAAAATATTGGTGACCGACTGGTTTCCGCCTCTGTTATTTACGATAGAAGCAGACCTATCCAATACACCAATGTCACAGATTTTTTCTGTTATACCGGACTAGAGTATCATCAAACCCTTACCACTGTCAACATGTTGCAAATTCTACACTAATCTTATCGCAAAATATTTTAACTTAAAAATTATTAAGATGATTGGTCTTTTAGTCTTTTTAATCGGTTTTCTTTTATACACGAAACAATATAATCACTCATTACTAGTAAACCGTGCTGCCCTTGAGAACCTAGCCCAGGCACAAGTTCTGAAAATTCAACTAGATTTTGTTTTATTTTTAAGACCGAATCTGCTCTTATAGAATAGCTGTCGGCTTCTTCGGTACTTTTACGTTTCAAATGTGAAGGTAGTTCGGGTAAATCTGCAGCAGCTCGGCTCACATTTTTAATCTCGTGATTTTCATAAAATTCCTCGATTAGCATAGAGTGTTCATCGGGCGTATATCTCCTACCCCCTGCTCTTTTATGCTCAACTTCACCATGCGGTCTTACTAGACGACTAAACAGTCTAGAACCCACCATTGGCTTTAGTCCTCTTGTGTCTCTTAGAGATCTAAAATGCTCAGTTCCCAAAAATGAATTACTTGAAACTACAGGATTCTGTTCAGCTAACTGCTCAATTGTAAGGGTTGGTGCGGCAATATCTAGGTTGCTCGCCCTAATACCAAGCGCTGCCAATCTAGAAATTGCTTGCTTGAATTGAACATCGTTTGTGTCTACTTCATCATCAAGCTGAAAATTAATTTCTTCGCCTTTAGGAATTTTAACCATAATAAATATATTTACAGCTAATTGTATTTTGAGCAATAAACTGTTTTATTCAGCATTTATTTACATTTTAATTTCGGCGTCACAACCAGCAGGTAGACTTAGGTTCATAAGTGAATCTATTGTCTTTGGAGTTGGCTCTAATACGTCAATAATGCGCTTGTGTACACGCATTTCGAACTGTTCGCGTCCTTTTTTGTATACATGCGGTGACTTTACGACAGTGTAAACAGTACGCTTTGTTGGAAGTGGAATTGGCCCAGCTATCTTTGCGCCGGTTCGTATTACTGTATCAACAATTTGCTTAGCGCTTTGGTCTATGACCTTGTGATCATATGCCTTAAGACGAATACGAATCTTTTGTGAATTACTACCTGTTGCCGGTGTTACCGGCTTTTTTGCTTCTGCCATTTTACTGGTCTCCTTCTGTTGCTTCAGTGATCTGAACTTCAACAATATCAGAGTCGCTCATATCCATTGCGCGTCTGGCAATTTCTTGAGCAATGTGCGGATTCCCTGCATTCGAATACATAATTGCTTCTAGTGGAGGGCCGCTCTGATTTTGCTTATCCATTCATCCTACTTTTGTGATGTAACATCTTCTCACAACCATAGAGAGTCTATGAGACGACTTTTAGTCATCACGTTTAATTTACTATGAAACAATAACACTTTTTGTTTTTACTGTAAATAGTTCTTAACTGATAACTATAGATCTAATTCAAGTTTTTCAAAGTTATTTAGTATAACTTCTATAACTAAATGTTCTCTTCGAGCCCAATGATCTTTTTCTTTAATTTCATCGTACACTTCATTCAATTTATATGCTGTTTCGATATCATCTAGGTTCTCAAAAGATACGCGTCTATATTCAGCCCCAGATATTTTCCCGTAAAAGCCAAACAGTTCACCTGCCATAAGTATATTTTACTACAAAATTGACAAAATTAAAAAAGAGCTCCTTAACGAAGCTCTTTAATAATGTTTGTTGATCTACAATTATTTGCTGATCTTGGTAACAACACCTGCACCTACAGTACGTCCACCTTCGCGAATAGCGAATCGAAGTCCTTGGTCCATAGCAATTGCCTGAAGTAGTTTTACCTTGAATGTGATTGTATCACCAGGCATAACCATTTCTTTATCTGCAGGAAGTTCAACTTCACCAGTTACGTCCGTTGTTCGGAAGTAAAACTGTGGCTTGTAGCCCTTAAAGAAAGGAGTATGACGTCCACCTTCATCCTTAGTAAGGATATAGACTTCAGCGTCAAACTCTGTGTGAGGAGTAATTGAACCAGGCTTACAAAGAACCTGACCACGCTCAATTTGTTCGCGCTCGATACCTCGTAAAAGGATTCCAGCATTGTCACCTGCTTGACCTTGGTCAAGAGATTTTTTGAACATTTCAATTCCAGTGATAACTGATTTTTGTGTTGCCTTGATTCCAACGATTTCTACTTCGTCGTTAACCTTAGCAATACCAGCTTCAATTCTACCAGTTGCAACAGTTCCACGTCCTTTGATTGAGAAAACATCCTCAATAGGCATTAGGAAAGGCTTATCAAGATCACGTTTTGGCTCTTCGATGTAGTCATCCATAGCCTTAACAAGTTCCATGACAGCGTCTTCATCTGAAGCTGAACCTTCTAATGCTTTTGTAGCAGAACCTTTAATGATAGGCACATTGTCACCATCATATTCGTACTTAGAAAGTAGTTCACGAACGTCAAGCTCTACTAGCTCTACTAATTCTGGATCTGCAAGATCCATTTTGTTCATGAAAACAACAATCTTAGGCACACCAACTTGCTTCGCAAGTAGTACGTGTTCACGAGTTTGTGGCATAGGGCCGTCTGCAGCAGAAACAACTAGTACAGCACCATCAACCTGTGCAGCACCTGTAATCATGTTCTTTACATAGTCTGCGTGACCAGGCATGTCAACATGAGCGTAGTGACGTAGTTCACTTTCGTATTCTTGGTGAGATGTAGCAATGGTAATTCCACGCTGCTTTTCTTCTGGGGCGTTGTCAATTTCGTCGTAATTGATCGGCTTGTTTACATCACTTGGCAATCTCTTTGCAAGTGTGTGAGTAATAGCTGCAGTTAGTGTTGTCTTGCCGTGGTCAACGTGACCCATAGTTCCAACATTTACGTGCGGCTTACTTCTGTCAAAATCTGCCATTTATATTGTCTCCTATTATTTTACTTAATTATTTCGCGGTCCATATTGCAAGTGCTTTTAGAGCACTCAGAGCAACGCCCTCTCGCGAGTTACCAAAGTATTCTATCAAAAACTACCGAAGTATGCAAAGGTATTACTGATATTTTGTCTCTAGTCAGGAAAGTCGACTAGATTATCAAAACAACCGCCCAAATCAGCTGAAGTTGCAACGTTTATTTCTACGCCTCCCAAGCCAACTGGCTTAAAATCATCAAGGCAATTAGCTGGACCCTGGTCAGCATATCCTATTAAAACCATGCTTCCAGCCATCGCTAAGCTTGCAATCAATCCAACTTTTGCCCACTTACTTAGTGGCGGGTTCATTAATTCAATATAATTATCATTATTTTGAATTTTTGGCTCGCGTTCAACTGCTGTCTTGGTCATAGTGGTAATGTTGATTATTTACTTAGATGTAGATGCAGCAATTGCTTCAGCAACATGACTTGGTACATCAGCATAATGATCTAGTTCCATGCTTGAGCTTGCTCGTCCTTGGGTCATTGATCGCAAATTAGTTGTGTAACCGAACATTTCACCAAGTGGAACGAATCCGGTTATTTCCTTAACATTTGCTGGCAAATCTTCCATGGATTCAATTCGACCACGCTTAGAATTAAGGTCTCCGATGACATCACCCATAAATTCTTCCGGAACAACTACGACAACTTTCATAATTGGCTCTAGAAGTGTAGGGTTGGCTTTCTTCATACCTTCTTTGAAGCCAATTGAACCAGCGGCCGAGAAGGCCATTTCGCTAGAGTCAACATCATGGTAACTTCCATCATATAGTTCGACTTTTACGTCTTCTACTGGGTATCCAGCAACTACACCGTTCTTCATTGCAGCTTCGATACCTTGCTGTACAGGCTTGATATATTCAGCTGGTACAACTCCACCTTTGATTGAATTAATGAACTCAAAGCCTTTGCCTTGTTCATTCTGAGATAGCCTCAACCATACGTCACCGTATTGTCCTCGACCACCAGATTGACGAATAAACTTACCTTGAGCTTCGACACCGTCTTTACGGATAGTTTCACGATAGGCAACTTGAGGAGCACCAATATTGGCTTCAACATCAAATTCTCGCTTCATTCGATCAACAAGAATTTCGAGGTGTAGCTCACCCATACCACGAAGGATGGTTTGGCTAGTTTCTTCATCTGTTTTTACGATAAAAGTAGGGTCTTCTTCTGCGAGTCTTTGTAGCGCAATTCCCATTTTTTCTTGGTCTGATTTTGTCTTTGGCTCAATAGCAATCGATACCGGTGGATCTGGGAAATCAATGCTTTCTAGAACAATGTGGTCATCAACATCACAAAGTGTGTTTCCTGTGGTAGTTGCCTTTAGTCCTACAACAGCAGCGATATCACCTGCGCCAACTTCTTGTACTTCTTCACGCTTGTCGGCCTGCATTCGAACGATACGCCCAACACGTTCTTTTTGACCGGTAGAGCTGTTATACACATAAGATCCAGCCTTAAGGATTCCTGAATAAACTCTAAAGTACGCAAGTTTTCCTACGAAAGGATCGCTCGTAATCTTGAAAGCTAGCCCTGACATAGGCGCTGATTCATTTGGTAGTCGTTCAATCTTCTCTTCTGTCTTAGGATGAGTCCCCCAAGTACTGCCTCGGTCTTCAGGACTTGGAAGTAGATCAGTAACCATATCTAGTACTTTTTCTACAATCACTCCACGACCATCTCCACCAGTTACAGGGAAAAATGCTCCGCTAAGGGTTGCTAAGCGAATAGCTTGTTTGACTTCTTCAGGAGTAAATCCTTCTTCGCCAACTTCAAGATATTTCTCTAGCATGCCTTCGTCTTCTGCGACTGCATTTTCGATCAATAGACTTCGGTATTTCTTCACCTTGTCCATCATATCTTCAGGGATTTCAGCTTCAACGAGGTTTTTATCTAAGAATTCTTTATAGGTATAAGCCTTCATGTTAACTAGATCTATAACACCGTTAACTTTTTGCTCAAATCCAATTGGCAAGTGTATTGGGAAAGCTCGAGTTGTAAGTCGCTTATGAATAGACTCGAGTGACTTGTAGAAATCTCCACCAGTTTGGTTGATTTTGTTGATAAAACAGATTCGAGGCACGCCATATTTATTAGCTTGCCGCCAAACGGTTTCACTTTGGCTCTCTACGCCCATTTTACCGTCAAACACTACACATGCACCATCAAGTACGCGAAGTGATCGCTCTACTTCAACCGTAAAGTCAATGTGGCCTGGCGTATCGATAATGTTGATCTGATGATCTTTCCAGTAACAAGTAACAGCTGCAGAAACAATAGTAATGCCACGTTCACGCTCTTGTGCCATCCAGTCAGTGGTAGTTTCACCGTCATGAACTGCGCCAACTTTATGTTTTAGCCCAGTTCGGTACAAAATACCTTCAGTAGTAGTGGTTTTACCGGCATCAATATGCGCGATAATTCCAATGTTTCTAATATGCTTCTTATCAAATTTTTTAACTGCCATACTTATTCCCTGCTTCCGATCTCATTGATTAACTTCTTTTTAATTGCTGGAGTATTTAGATCGCAACCGATTCTTATCATGTTGCTTACTAGCAACTCAACTCTTGTACGAATAATCTCAGCACTTTCATCTAATGCTTCAACTGATAAGCCTGCCTGATCTGAAAAATATCCCTCGTCAGAAGTAATGTTATTTATAACATTACCCTCGTGTTCAAACATAGATTCGCACTGAACTTTGCGAACTTCTGTGCAATTTGAACATTTAAACGAGGACATATTAGTACCTCGCAAAGTGGGCGAAGGCACGGTTGGCTTCTGCCATCTTGTGTGTGTCTTCCTTCTTCTTCACTGCGGTGCCCGTGTTGTTATATGCGTCTACAAGTTCTAGTGCAATACGATCTGCCATGCTCATTCCTTTTTTGCTTCGGGCAGCTGCCACAAACCACATCATTGTGAGGTGATTCTGTCGCTGACCTTTAACTTCAAAAGGAATTTGGTAGTTCGCACCACCAACTCGACGTGATCGAGTTTCTACGCTTGGCCGTATGTTGCTTATTGCTTGTTCAAAAACTTCAAGTGGATTGTCAACTTTTAGCTTTTTAGCTGCTTTTTCAAGTCCTGAATATACCAGTTTTTCAGCTAATTGCTTTTTACCATCGCGCATAACACGGTTGATAAGTCGCTGAACCATAATATCGTTATAAATTCGATCTGGTTTTGGAGTTCTTACTAGTGATTTTGTAACTTTTCTTGGCATGACTGATTACCCCTTCTTCGTTCCGTATTTAGAGCGTCCTTGTTTTCGGTTTTCTACACCTTGAAGGTCGGCGTTTCCGCGCACTACATGATATCGAACACCTGGAAGGTCTTTTACTCGTCCACCACGAATTAGTACAACAGCATGCTCTTGCAAGTTGTGTCCTTCACCACCAATATATGCCCAAACTTCGTGACCGTTTTGCAAACGAACACGCGCAACTTTACGAAGCGCTGAGTTAGGCTTTTTAGGTGTTTTGGTTGTTACCTTAACACATACTCCACGCTTGAATGGCGCAGGCTTTTCATAGTTTGTTGTCTTTAAATTGTTGACAACACGGTGCAATGCAGGAGATTTACTCTTCGTCTTTGCACTCTTGCGCGGTTTGCGCACAAGTTGATTAATGGTTGGCATGTTAACTCCTTTAGTTTTGTCATCTTCTGCATCAAGTCCATGCCATGTACAAGGCTCGGATGACTTAATTTAACTCGTAAACTTTAACAGATTTTCTTCTACTCTTCAAGTGCTACTTCGGCATCAGAGAATCCATCACCGTCTTCATCTGGCAATACACCAGTTCCAACAGGTATTCTTCGACCCAAGATAACGTTTTCTTTTAGACCATACAGTCTGTCGATCTTTCCACTTGTAGCCGCTGCGATAAGAACACGTGTTGTGTCCTGGAAGCTCGCTGCACTTAGGAAAGAGTCGGTTGAAAGGCTGGCTTTTGTAATACCTAGCAATAGTTGGTTAACTTTAGCCGGTGTTTTACCTTCACTTACTAACTTATCGTTAGCTTCTACAACAGCAAGCTTACTTACAATATCGCCAGTTACAAATTCAGTATTTCCTGCATCTTCGATTTGAACTCGACTAAACATTTGTCGAACAATTATCTCAAGGTGCTTGTCGGCAATGTGCTGTCCTTGTGATGCAAAGATACGCAAGACTTCATTCATGATATAGCGCTGAGTTGCTTCAACGCCCTGGAACTTAATTAATTCATGTAGATTAATTGAACCATTAGTTAGTCTATCGCCAGCTTTTACAACTTCGCCATCTTTTACGACAACTTGCTTATAGCCAGGAATTTCGTACTTAACAATACTCTTACCAACTGGACTGATGGTAACTTTAGTTTTAGTAAAGTGTATCTTGCCTGAGACTGGTGCAACCAAAGGACTATTATTGTCTTCTGCAGTCGCTATAACGTCACCGCGGTTGACTTCGCTTCCTTCAGCTACTTTAGGCTCTCTTTTTTCTAGTTTCATATCTGCTGATTCAGCATCAGGAGCTGCTACTTGTACTACGTAATTGTCGCCTTCTTCCCAAACTGAAACTGTTCCAGATATTTCTGACAAGAATGCTTGTCCTTTTGGCGTACGTACTTCGAAGAGCTCTTCGACACGCGGAAGACCGGTTGTAATGTCTTCACCGGCAACACCACCAGAGTGGAAGGTTCGTAGGGTTAGCTGCGTACCTGGCTCACCGATACTTTGAGCTGCAATAACACCGATTGGATGTGCATTTGCAACAAGTTCACCTGTTGCAGGATCTAGTCCGTATGACTTCCTAGAAACACCTCGTACATCTGTGCAACTTAGCGCGCTCATAATCCGTACAACTTGTACATTAGCGTCAGCTTCTATCGCTGCTGCAATCTCAGGTGTAATGAGTTCAGCTTTTTTAACATGTCCTTTAACTTCTTCGGCTGCAAAACGGCCAGAGAGTCTTTGAGACAATGGAACGTTGATTTCTTCTGCATCTGATCGCAAAATTGGGAATCCAGGATCTTCGGCAGTTTTCTCAATCGTAAATACGTCTTGGGATACGTCAACAAGTCTACGAGTTAGGTATCCTGAGTCAGCTGTCTTAAGAGCTGTGTCGATCATACCCTTACGAGCACCACGTGTTGCGGTAAAGTATTCTAGTGCGGTAAATCCGCGCTTATAGTTGGACTTAATCGGTAGCTCAATCGTCTTACCAGTAGCATCAGCAACTGGTCCAAACATACCTACGGCTGTTTTAACCTGACCGATGTTACCACGTGCACCAGAAATTACAGCTGTCGACATTGCACTGTCTTCATTAGTGAATTGATCACTCAGGACAGACTGTACGTTTTCATCAACGCTTCTCCAGGCTTCAACGATTAATCTATAACGTTCTTCGTCAGTAATGAATCCTTGATCGAATTGATCACTGATTTCAGCAACTTTATCTTCTCCGCCCTGGATCATCTTATCTAGACCCTTAACATCGCTAAAGTCACCCATACCCATTGATAGACCAGATTTTGTAGCGTAGTAGAATCCTATGTCTTTTAGATCATCGGCAATTTCTGCTGTAGCTTCCTGACCGTATTTTTGGTAAACCAATGCCATAACTGCGTTTAGCTTTTTCTTTGTCATGGCTTCATCTTGGAATGGGAAATCTTCTGGGAAAATCTCGTTAAACAAGACTCTACCTAGAGTTGTTTCACGTCTTTCGCCTCGGAAAGGAATAGTAATTTGAGTTTGCAATGTTATAACGTTGTTATCCATTGCCATCACAGCTTCGTTAATACCAGAAAGTATTTTCTTGCTTCCTTCTTGTGAACGATCATATGTTAGGTAGTAACAGCCTAGAACAATATCTTGCTCAATGTGAAGTATTGGTGAACCGTCAGCTGGTTTTAGCAAGTTTTTGCTGCTGCTCATGATGTCTCGAGCTTCTGCTTGAGCCTCATCAGAAAGTGGCAAGTGAACTGCCATTTGGTCACCATCAAAGTCGGCGTTAAAGCCTTTACATACAAGCGGATGAAGCTGAATTGCCTTGCCTTCAATAAGAACTGGCTGGAAAGCCTGAATACTTAAGCGGTGAAGACTTGGTGCACGGTTAAGCAATACATACTTACCCTTAATTACTTCATCAAGCGCATCCCAAACAATTGTCTCGCCTAGTTCGATCATTCTTGTAGCTGAACGAATATTGTGAGCTTGGTCATTTGCTATTAGCTTACCTATTACAAATGGCTTAAATAACTCTAGTGCCATCATTTTTGGTAGACCGCATTGGTGGATCTTGAGCTCAGGACCAGCAACAATAACTGAACGTCCAGAGTAGTCAACACGCTTACCTAAGAGGTTTTGTCGGAATCGACCTTGCTTACCTTTAAGTAGGTCAGAGAGTGACTTAAGTCGTCGTCGTTGACCAGTGGCTGCGACAGCTCTACCAGAACGTGCGCTGTTGTTGTCGATTAAAGCGTCAACTGCTTCTTGAAGCATTCTTTGTTCGTTTCGTCGGATTACTTCTGGTGCGTTCAAATCAATCAATTTCTTTAATCGATTATTTCGGTTTATTACACGGCGGTATAGGTCGTTCATGTCACTAGTAGCAAATCTACCACCAGTAAGTTGAACCATTGGACGTAGATCCGGTGGGATCACAGGCAATGAAGACAAACACATGCTACTTGGCTTAATTCCAGCGCGTTCCATGCTCTCAAGAAGTCTAAGTCGCTTCATAATTTTTTTCTTACGCTGACCTTTAGTTTCATCAGCTTCTGCGCTTAACTCTTCGATTAAGCTAACAAGGTCAACATCTTCAAGTAATTCTCTAAGTGCTGCTCCACCCATTCCGACTTCGATGATGTCAGATAAAGAATCAGGCAACTCTCTGTAGTCAAGTTCTGAAATTAGTCCTGCAACTTTTAGCTTATCGAATTGTGCTTTTAATTCATCGAACTGTTCGCTTAGTTCATCTAGCTCTTTGGTCTGCATTTCTGCAAGTGCCTTAACATTTGCATCTTCTTTTTTAGCTTCTTCTTCATAACGAGACTTGATTGCTTCTTTAGCTGCTGAAAATTCAGCTTCTTTATCAACGAGTAGTTGGTCGCGTTTTTCTACATTAACCTTCTTAACGATATAGCTAGCAAAATAAGCAACTCGTTCAAGGTTCTTAACTGTCATACCTAGCAATAGACCAATTGCACTTGGTGTTCCACGAAGGAACCAGATGTGTGCTACTGGAGCTGCTAACTGAATGTGTCCCATTCGCTCACGTCTAACAATTGACTTGGTTACGATCTCACCATTTTTATCAACTGCAGCTTCACGTGATCGTACACCTTTGTACTTAGCATCATGTGGATTTATGTCTTTAACTGGTCCAAAAATTCTTTCACAAAACAATCCGTCGCGTTCAGGTTTTTGAGTTCGATAGTTGATTGTTTCTGGCTTTGTAACTTCACCATGGCTCCAGTCAAGAATATCTTCTGGGCTGGCAACGGCTAATCTTACAGCATCAAACATTGCTATATCTGTTCCGCTTGCGTAACGTCGCATTATGCTGTCTCCTCTTCTTTATCGCTTGTATCGTCTTCATCTTCATCTAGGGCTGCAATTGATGCAGTAGTCGGCACATTATCATCAAGTTCCATTACTTGATATTCGTCTTCTGCTGCGTCTTCTGTGACGTCAACATCAGATGCTTCGGGTTGAGGAACTTCAATTTCTGGAGTGTGCTCTGACTCATCTTTAATGTTTGCAGCAAGTATTGCTTCGGCATCGATTAGTTCATCTTCGCTCATAAGGTCTACTTTTAGTCCGAGTCCTTGTAGTTCTTTAACGAGTACGTTAAAGCTTTCAGGTACTTTTGGTCCTACAATCTCGGTGCCCTTTATGATTGCTTCGTAAGCTTTGCTTCTTCCATAGACATCATCAGATTTGATAGTAAGCATTTCTTGTAGCATATTGCTTGCGCCATAAGCTTCAAGTGCCCACACTTCCATTTCTCCAAATCTTTGTCCACCGTTTTGTGCCTTACCACCAAGTGGTTGCTGGGTAACCATAGTGTATGGTCCAGTCGAGCGTGCATGAATCTTGTCGGCAATCATGTGATTCAACTTGATCATGTACATAGGTCCAACAGTAGTTTTCTCTTTGAATGCCTCACCAGTTCTACCGTCATAAAGCTGTTGTTTACCATCATCAGGAAGACCAGCTTCGTTTAGCAGTTCTTTGATCTTTTCCTCTTTAACACCGTTAAATGATGGTGTTGCTACCTTCATGCCAAGTTCACGTGCTGCCATGGCAAGGTGAGTTTCGTACAACTGTCCAATGTTCATACGACTTGGAACACCCAGTGGGTTCAATAGAATATCAACTGGTGTTCCGTCTTCTGTGAATGGCATATCTTCAGCTGCGAGTACTCGAGCAATTACACCCTTGTTTCCGTGACGTCCACCTAACTTGTCACCAACGCTGATTTTTCTCATCTGCGCTACGAAAACTTGAATCTGCATGATTACACCAGCTTTAAGCTCATGTCCATTTGCGCGGCTAAATACCTTAACGCCAACAACTTTTCCGTGCTTTCCGTTGCTCATTCTTTGTGAAGTATCTCGAACTTCTTTAGCTTTTTCGCCAAAAATAGCACGCAATAGTCTTTCTTCGCTTGAAAGTTCTTGCTCACCTTTTGGTGTAATCTTTCCTACCAAAATGTCGCCTGGGTGCACTTCTGCTCCAACTCTCACAATACCGTCATCATCAAGGTGTCTTAACGCATCTTCTGATACGTTCGGAATATCACGAGTAACAATTTCAGGACCCAACTTTGTTTCACGAACTTCAACCATGTAATCAACGATATGAATAGAGGTTAAGGTATCGTCTTCAACCAATCTTCTAGAAATAATGATTGCATCTTCAAAGTTGTATCCAGCCCATGGCATAAATGCTACAAGCAAGTCTTTACCAAGTGCTAGTTCTCCATCAGCTACAGACATACCCTCAATAATTGCATCGCCTTTATTAAGTTTATCTCCAGCAGAAACAACTACTTTTTGGTTAATACATGACCCTTCGTTGCTTCTAACAAAGTGAAGTGGACGATAGGTTCGAATGTTTTTTCCGTAAGCAACTTTGACTTCTTTTGCTGTGGCTGAAATTACTTCACCCTTGTCTTCTGCTTGAATTAGCTGACCACTGTTCTCAGCGACTACTGATTCCATTCCTGTTCCTACAATTGGAGATTCAGGATTTATAAGTGGCACGGCTTGACGTTGCTGGTTGCTTCCCATAAGACTTCGATATACATAGTTCTTTTCAATAAACGGAATTAGACCCGCACTAGAACCAATAATTTGTCTACGAGATGCGTCAATGTGTGTAACTTCGTTTGTATCAACTTCTTCTGATGCAAGTCTTGCACGAGCACTAACACGCTCATGTATAAAGTAACCATTTTCGTCGATTTCTTCAGCAGCACTTGCAATAACCGCATGTTCTTCGCCTGCAGCATCAAGATAAATAACTTCGTCAGTTAGTTTCGCTTTTACAGGCCATGTTTTTTGTTCTTTTACATCAGCGAGTTTTTTAGCATCTGCAGCAGAAATTTTAGATCCAGACTTTACAATTACTTTTCCTGATTTGTCTTCTAAATTGTGCAGTGCTATGTGACCTTCAGCATCTTTTGCTGTGACTGAGTTGATTACTTTTCGGTATGGAGTTTCCATAAAACCGTAATCATTAATTCGCGCATAGCTGGCAAGGTTTAGCACCAAACCAATGTTTGCACCTTCAGGTGTTTCTACAGTACAAATACGACCATAGTGAGTCGCATGTGCGTCACGCACTTCAAATCCTGCACGCTCTCGGGAGAGTCCACCAGGACCCATAGAGCTTAATCGTCGTTTGTGAGCGAGTTCGCTAAGTGGGTTAATCTGATCCATGAACTGTGATAGCTGTGAGCTTGCAAAGAATTCTCGAACTGCAGCAACAATAGGTCGAGCGTTAATTAGCTGTCCAGGTGTTACAGTTTCGATTTCGCTCATACTCATTC